>CALCQT010000452.1 GCA_937894825.1 uncultured Anaerolineaceae bacterium | reverse complement strand
AACTGCGGGCGTAAGCATCGCTGTTGTAAGTGTCCGTGCTTCCCGCCGGACCCGGATAATTTTTCAACGCCTGTACATCGAGGATCAAGGCGCTGATATTCGCCTTGATTGCCGCGTTTACGCTGGGAGCCGCGTTAGCTGAAGCTTCTGAAGCGCCCACAGCCAGACCGCCGGCAGTGACGCCGTCCGCAAAGGCGTACGCCTTCGGGGTGGCGCTGCTCAGCAGGGTGACCGAATTAGCGTCCAATTTACCGCCGCTGCGGATTTCGGTTTTGCTGTTCGTATTTGCCCAGGCATTTGCGACCGAAGCACCGACACCGACGATCCCGCCGACGCCGGATAAACTATACGCGTAAGCATCGTCGTTGGTTGCGGCCGTAATCGACAAAATGCTGATCGTCTTCAGAGCTGACCCTGTGTCCAACCAGGCCTCAACGTCCCCATCGGACGTCGCGCTGGACACTGAAGCGCCCAAACCGGCAAGGCCGGCGACCACGCCAAACGTCTGAGCGTCTGATTTGTTATAAGAAAGGGCGTTAATCGTGAGATTCTCAATCTGCATCTTCCCGCGATGCCCCGCCCAGGCCTTAACCGCGGCATGATTTTTCGCGATCGCAATGGATCCGTTTCCGGCGATATACCCGCCGCCGGAAGCGTTCGCGTAAGCCTGCGCGCCGGTCTCTACAAAAGTTCCGTCGGCGTTTATATTTTGCCGCGCCTCAATCAGCACTGGAATTTCAGAATAAATCCTCGATGTCGAATGGTCCGCGTCACTCTCCAGATAAGCCTCTATGACCGGGGAAGAATGCGAGACCGCCACCGACACCCCCAGGCTTAGGCCGCCGCTTACGTTAATGCCGAAAGCGTTCGCCGAGGCGTCGCCGTCGTATTGAGCAATGACCTCAATTTTTTGCTCCGTGGCTCCCTTATTGCTGAAACTCGAATCTTTCATATTGACAATGCTGGATTGGACCTCCGGTTCCAGAACGGCTACGGATATGTTGAGGAATCCGGCGCCAAAAAGCGCGGCGGATGCGGCTTTTGTTTCAGCATAGGCACGCTCCGAAACATGATTATTGATTAGAATTCCGAATCCATTCGGGAACTCAGAATTGCTGATGGAAGCGACATAACTGCCGCCGCTGTTTTCGGCAACCGCCATATTAACGATCGCCGAGGCAATGCCTCCCACCGTCGCGCCGACCGCTTTGGATTCGAACTCGTTATGGATCAGAGAAATCAACCGCACCAGGCCCTTCGGATCCTTCACAAACACACTGTTCATCTTTGTGCTGGCGTTAATGGAACTGTTCACCACGGATATGTTCCCGGCGATCGCCACAGTCCCGCCGCCCGCGATGCCGGCCGAAGTGACCCGTGGGCCATACCCGTCCAGTTTCGTGTCGTCATCCGCGTAGTTATAAAACGTCTTGATTAAAATGTCCGACTGGTTATAAAGGCTGCTATTGTTGATATACGCTTTCAGGCTGGGCGCGTGAACAGCGACCGCCACGTTCAGACCGCCGCCTACCGCACCCAACGCCACCGACGCCGCGTCAACTTTCACCTTTGCCCGCAACCCCGCTATGACCGCGATCTTGTCTGAATCGATCGTACTGCCGTTGATGTATGTCTCAACTTGGGGCTTCACCGTGTTGACAGCCACCCCGGCGGATCCCGCGACAGAGCTCCCGGCCAGGTTGATGGTCAGCGTGAGCGTTTCGATTTCGCTCACGGCGCTGACCATCACATCCCCAAATGCCTGGCTGCCCATATTTTCGATTTTTTCAAGATAAGCCAGCGTCTGACCGTCTACAACAGAAACAGCGACCGAAATGCCAATCGCCATGCCCCCGCTCAGACTCAGACCGGCGGCGTCCGCATTCGCGTTCCGGTTCGCGCCGGCTTTCACATTAATATTCGTTGCTTTAATCTTCACCGGATCAGCGTCTTTTTTGCCGATCCCGGCAACCTGGTTCGCGTGATCATAGAGTACGGTTACCTGTCCGGCGAAACCTGCGCCTCCCAAACTGCCGGCCACCGCGATCGTATCGATATCCGTGGTCAGCGCTGCCTCAACGTTGATCGTCGTCGCTGTCAGTTCCGTTCCGGACTCGATGATCGCGTTGACATTGCTGCCGATCACGCTGATCGAGACAACGCCGGAAACAGCGCCAGCCCCGCCGGTGACCGAGCCGCCAATGCCAAGATACTTGATCCGTTCCTGAGCGATGACGTCCAGCACGCTGTCTGAATCCGAAAGCGTAATTATCGCGCCCTGTTCGATGACCGCGATCGTACCGGATTTGCTTGCCGCACCGGTCGCGCTTAAAGCCAGCAAACCGTCTGCTTTTACATCTTTCTGATTGATGCGTTCGGAAATCCCTTTCAGTTTCGCCGCCAACAGCGTGTTGTAATCGGACGAATTGGTTTCGTCTTTGCCTTCCGTCCCTCCCTGATGGAGACCGTTCAGATCCGAGGAAAAACCGCATTTCGCCGTTTGTATCTGGTCGAAGGTCCCCGTGATTTTCTGCTTTCCGTTTTTCTGGTCATCCCCCAGCGGATCTTCTATAATCGTATCGTCGTAACTGTCCGTTTTCGGATCGCCGTTCTGGTCACGTTCAGTCTCTGAATAAGAAGTCTCGAAGCTGGCTGTAAACTCGTCTCCGATGATGTCGATCAGAAGGGATAAGCCGACGCCGACAACGCCTCCACCCAACGAAGCCGAAATCGTCGTGGTGTCTTTATTGCTGAGCGCGGCAACCTGGACATGTTTCCTCGCGCTTACCGTTGCGTTCCGGCCGATGATGGCTTTGGCGTTGTTGCGAACGACGTCAACCGCGACGCTGCCGCCGACCCCTGCGATGCCGCCGCCAATGCTGCCGGCGAAATTGAATATCTTTGAATGGTTCAGCGCCGTTACCAGCACGTCGCCTCTGGAAATGATGTCTGTCTCCGCTCCGACGATCGCGAATGTGTCTGAAAGGAAGACGTTAACCAGCACCGCGCCCGCGACGCCGGCGTAGAAACCGCCCGCCCCGGCGCCAACAACTGTAACAATTTGATCCTTTGAATAGGCTTGAACGACGATCCCGCGGGTTTCGCTGTAAAGCGTAAAGGAACCGTCCGCCGCCATCGATTTTTCGAAAGCTTTGTTCATGAGCGCGGTTCCACCGCCCAGGGCGGTGACCGCCGAATAAGGCGCGATCATCGCCGTGGTGTTTTTCTTTTCAACCAGTACGCCGATACTGCCGCCAACGCCAACCGCCCCCAGCCCGATGCCCAGACTTCCGGACACCAGAACGATGTGGGTCTT
>CALCQT010000451.1 GCA_937894825.1 uncultured Anaerolineaceae bacterium | reverse complement strand
CATAAAATTATATGCTTTTTTCGTTTTCTGTCAACAGAATGGCGGGGAACTCACAAAATTGAGGCAAACAATGTTATTTTCCTGAACCGGAATCGCCGGTAATTTGTCCCGGACAAGCCGAAATACACTATAATATCTGCAGGGTTTAGAGCAAATGCGTAAAGAATTGATTTCCTGGCAAGAGGTTGACCGGCTGATTGATCATCTGGTTCCCCAATTTACAACTGAATTTGACGCCATCCTGATGCAAAGCAAAGGGGGGATCATCCCGGGCGGATTGCTCGCGGAAGCGCTCCAAATTGAGCAGCTGATGCTGGTAAAAATCGACTTCCCCAAAGAATTTGAGATGGAAGAACAGCGTCAAAATCCGCTTTTTGTCGCCTGGCCCAAAATCCAAAATTTTCCACCCTCTGAGCAGCTGCAATCCCGAAAAGTCCTGATCGTCAGCAACGCCTGGGGCACCGGACGCTGCCAGACCACACTGCGGGATAAAATCAGCGGTGCGGGCGGAACCCCCTATACCTGCGTGCTGCATTACAACCCACGCATCAACCTGTTCAAGAACGAAAAACCGGATTTTTACGCAGCCGTCACGGACGCCTGGATCATCTATCCCTGGGAAGCCGCCGGCGGCAAGGACCCGATTTTGGCCAACCTCCGTTAACGCTCAAAAAACAGCATATGGAATCCAACCTTTCCCAACCGCGCTATACTCAGGAGCTGTTGCTGGCTTTCCTGGCGAACAATCAAATCCCTTACGAATATCATAGCCATCCGGCGGTTTTCACCAGTGAGCAGGCCGATCTGTATACAAAGGACTTGGATGGTTTCCCCGCCAAAAATCTCTTTCTAACCAATAGCAAGGGAAAACGATTTTATCTGGTCGTCACCGGTGCGGATGGCCAGTCGGCTCAAAAGATCAACCTGAAAATGCTCGGTATGCAATTGGCGGAGAGCCGGCTGCGCTTCGCCAGTGAGGAAAAGATGTGGCAGTTTCTCGGTATCACGCCCGGCGCGGTCACGCCGCTGGGAGTCATCAATGATGTGGAGAAAAAAGTGGAAGTAGTTTTCTTCCCGGAAGCCTGGCAAGCCGCGCGGATTTTCTGCCATCCGCTGGAGAATACCGCCACCCTGATCCTTGATCATGAAGGGCTGGCGCGATTTTTCGAGTTGACCGGTCATCCGCCGCGCATCCTGGCAGTGGATTAACCTCAATAATCATCTTCCTTGTTTTTAATCCCCGAATCATTATTGATGTAGATGGCAAAAGTAGAGACCGTCTCATGAGTGTTTAATAAAGTGGATATTTTGAGGAGTATCTGGATTTTTGACGCCTTTATCTTATTTTGAATCACTCAAGCAAAAATTCACATACGCCGCGGTAATTTTCTCAATCGGAAAAACGCGCTCGGCCCGATCCCGGGCAGCCATCCGGAAACGGTCATTTTCACCAATCACTTGCTCAGCAGCCGCGACCAGCGGCGCCACATCCGGTGCTTCCAGTTTCTGAAAATCCGCTCCATAGGGAACGATCACACCGGCCTCGCCAACCACATCCTTCAGCGCTCCGGTGTCAAACCCGATCACCGGCAGACCACAGGACAGCGCCTCAAGCACCGCGTTCGGACAAGCCGTCTGAATCTCCGCTGAATAGAAAAATGTAGCTTCCGCCTCTAACGCAGCCAGTTTTTGTTTTGAGACGACGCCCAGAAACGCGATCCGCACATCATCCGGAAACCCCTGGGCTTTTTCCAATATCCACTGTTGTGCGGCAGGATCGACATTACCGGCCACCTGCAGCAAAATCGGGCGGCCCTTTTTTTCATGCAGCGTCAAAACCAGCCGCATTGCTGTTTCCAGCCCCAGCTCGGCACCATGCTCAAGATTCCCTTCCACGGTCATGATCCGAATCAGCGAATCATCCATTCGCACCCCGGAAGGTTTAAATTCTTCCAGATTCACCCCGTTGTAAATTACCTCGGAAGACTTTTTCAATTTGCCATAGACTTCGTTCCAGCGGTTTTCACAAAAAGGGCTTTGATAGATGATGCCGGAGGCGATAAAGCGCCGCACAAAGGCGATGGAAAAGTTCGCCAATTCCGCATTCAGGGAATAACGCAAGCCGGATTTCCGGGCCCGATGCAGCCAATTCATCCCATTCAGGCGCTGGACGACCGGAATATTTTGCAGTCGGGCCAGCACCAGGCGGAGCAGATAGCGCCTGGGCGCGCCGATGACCAGAAAGGCGCCAATATCGTCGCGATTGGGGTCAAAATGAACCGGGATTCCCATTTTTGCGGCCTGATCAATAAAGCGCTTCTGAAATGTCGCCGGCCCCCCTACCGAAGTAATCTTTGGCAATAAACAGATGGATCTTTTTTTCATCTACTCCCCTTGAAACCAGTTCCAGCTCTCCTCCAAAGACGTCTGGAGGTCTCGAAACGGCGGTAACCGCAGCGATAAACGAGTTTTCTTTGAATCATAATAAAAATAATGACCGGCGAATTGAAACAGATTGGATTCCATGCTCCCAATATGGGCCGGATTGCGCCGGCTGTTCAGAAAATCAAAAATACCTTTTGACAATTTGTGAGACAGTACCAGTTTCGGTACACTGAAACCGGCAATTTTTCCCACCAGCGCGTACAGATCGGGGATCGAAATGTTCGTTCCGCTCAAGAGATACCGTTCGCCGCTTCCCCCATACTCCGCTGCCCGGATCATCCCCCGTACAACATCCTGCACATGGACCAGGTTGACGCCACCCTGCACCAGAAAGGGTTTCGGGGTTCTCATCCGCAACAGGAACGAATTGGTCCGGCGATAAAGGTCCCCGGGGCCGATCACAAGCGACGGATTAAGAATAACCGCATCCAGCCCCTGTGTCGAAGCCAACTGGACCTCGCGTTCCGCCAGATATTTTGACCAGGCATACGGCCAACGATCGGGTGAAAAATTCCAAACATGCTCTTCAGTCATCAGAAGGGGGAGATCAACACCCGGAACACTTTCCGGCACTCCCAAAGTGAAAGCGGTGCTGGTCAGAATCACCCGCCGCACATTATGACGGATGGCAGCCTGAAACACCCGGCGGGTTCCGGCAACATTGACATCGAGCATACGGTTTTTATTCCGCCCGGCGGCCATCTGCGCGCCTAAATGAAAAACGAGCTCCGGTTTTTCCGTAAACGCCTGTGCGATCGAATCGGGATCCGAAAGATCCCCCATTCGGCGCTGCAGCGGAAGATTTTCGATCCCGCTCAGAATGCTGGACGGACGGTGAAAGGCAATCACGTCGTAGCCTTCCTCGCATAACGTCCGGCATAAAGCTGAACCGATAAACCCGGTCGCACCGGTCACCAGGACTTTCATGCTGCCGAACTCCCGCGCGAACTCAGAAGCCCTCTGCCCATACGTTCACCGCGCTGATCGGCCCGGACAACGAATAGAGATTCAAATCAAAAGCTGATTGTGCATCGCCATGCCGGGAGCGAACACCAACCGGACGTCCATCCGCATCATAAGCAGCTGC
>CALCQT010000450.1 GCA_937894825.1 uncultured Anaerolineaceae bacterium | reverse complement strand
GAAGGTCGTGAGTTCGAATCTCACTAGGTCCACCACAAATAGAAAAACCTGTTCAAAAGAACAGGTTTTTCTATTGTTTTCGAAACTTATAGCAAATACAACAAAGAAAATTAGTTTACCTTCTGATAACGGACAATTTCTGTCTGGACATCTAAAAATTGACCAAGCTGCGGAAAGAGCTCCGTGAAATGTTTGGAAGCAATGTGTTTATCAAGCACGGCTGAATCTTCCCATTCCTCAATAAATGCAAACACGCCGGGATTCTCGGAATCCTGATAAAGGTCATAACTGATACATCCCGCATCAGACCGCTTGGTCTCTTCGACAAGTTGTTTTGCGGTTGACAGGAAATCCGCAATTTTATCCGCTTTCACTGTCTGCTTTGCTACTATCGTAATCATATGGATACTCCTTTTTAAGTATTTTCGAATTATAAAGCCTTCTAAGAATAAAGGGTTTCACTTGTGCGTTTTGTCACATCTTTTACGCGGTCCGATAAAATTTACGATCATTCACATTATGCAAAAAAGCAAGCCCATTCTTAACAGTAATTCGAAATATAAAAAATTTACGCCAAATAAAACGGGGATTTTGTGGTTGTATATTTTTTGCGCGGAGCGCAAAAAATATACAACCACAAGGAATTTTCCCTATATTTCGAATCGCTGCATTCTTAATCTGATCGGTACGGTATACGGATATAATGGTGACTGCATCACACAGACGGACAGGAGTTGCTCGAAATGATCCTCATTAAAAACCTGGCAAACTTGATAACGGTATCTCGAATCGTTTGTGCTGTTATCGTGATGTACACAACGCCCTTTTCGGAGCTTTTTTGGGCACTGTATCTATACTGCGGTATCAGCGACATAGCGGATGGACTCATCGCCAGAATCATGCGGCAGCAAAGCAGTTTGGGAGCAAACCTTGACAGCATCGCCGATGTCGTATTCATTTTTTCGATCATATTTACAGTCGGTTCGGCCGTTGTCGTCCCCACATGGCTCTGGATCTGCACCGGTATTATCACCTTGATCCGCGTGACGGCATATTTGATCGGATATAAAAAGCACCATACATTTTCCGCCTTGCATACCTATGCCAACAAGGCAACCGGCGGAATCCTATTCTGTATGCCGATATTGATTTATTTTTTGGGAATTTCTGTTGCGGGCCTCGTAATCTGCATTTTCGCAACACTGGCATCATCGGAAGAGCTGTTGATCACCGTACTTTCAAAAGAATTGAACCCCAATCGAAAAAGTATCTCAAATCGGCTTGAGTGAAAAACTGGATCAGCTCCCATCATTAGAGGCAAAAAGAGAGGCAATGTCCTTTTTCAATCATATTCTTATCAATACTTATGTGATTAGTTCCATCGGACAAATACAGCTTGGTGAGTATGAGGATTTTGTCGAATCAGTCCATCTTTATAACAGTGGAGAAAAAGGATTGCGCATCAATTTGGTCTGCGCAGGTGAATATTTCACCGTTGACTTCCTTCAGGATTTTCAGTCGGAAAAACTGATTCGCGCCCTGCTCAAAACACTGGATGAAACAAACATCCCGTATACCGCTTCCGGCCCTATCCATTTTGAAACGATTAAGGATAAAGCTTTCGTTACGGCCAGCAGGCAAGCGGAGCGGTATTACAAAATCCCTTAGTCTGATTACGCTGCATAAGCCGCGAGTTCGATACGTTCTGTTCTATAAAACTCGCGGCTTCGTTTGATGAAATTTAATTAATATATTTCAAACATTTATCAAGCATTTCAAACACATCCGGATCATAATATTAGCCCTGCAATAAAGAAATGATTTTATAGGAGCAATAAAAGTTACGAACGCGATTGAAACAAACGGATTGTCAAAAGTATTCCACAAAATGTATGCCGTGCAGGATCTTAACCTGCATGTGCCGGAAGGCGCTATTTACGGTTTTATCGGCGAAAATGGATCCGGCAAGTCGACAACAGAGAAACTTATCTGTGGCCTGTTGGTTCCCTCAGCCGGAGAAATCAAACTGTTTGGGAAACCTTACACCGATGCCGGTGTGCGTTCTCGAATGGGTGTTCTGATCGAGAACCCCGGATGCTTTCCGAACAGCACTGTATATCAGAATCTGATGATGCAGGCGCTGAATCTGAACATCAAGGATCCCGACAAGGAAGTCCGGCACCTACTGGAACTTGTCAGCATGGTTGGTGCCGCGGGACGCAAATTCAAAGAGTGCTCCCTCGGCATGAAACAGCGGCTTGGCGTCGCGCAGTCATTGCTCGGCAACCCGCGCATGCTGATCCTGGATGAGCCCATCAATGGGCTTGACGCGGATGGGATGCGGATTGTGCGGGAAACACTGCTGGATTTGAATCGTGAGCAAGGCGTCACCATCCTGATCAGTTCACACATCCTCGGTGAGCTCTCAAAAATCGCCACGCATTACGGCATCATCCGGGGCGGTAAGCTGATCCGTGAAATGCACGAGAGCGAGATGGCGCAGGAATGTAAGAGTTTTGTGTTCGTCAAAACAGTCAATAATTTCCGGACTGCCAGCATCTTAGCCGGAAAGTACCATGAAATGGAAGAGCGGGATGACGGCATCCGCATTTACGACGAAGAAGTCAGTTCCAATGTATCGGGGTATTTGTTTGAAAATGGTGTTGCCGTGGATGAAATTTCTTATCAAAGAATTGGCCTTGAGGAATACTACATCCAGGTTATGAGCCAGCGCAAAGGAGTAAATTAAGATGAACAACACAGAAACGTTTCTGCCAATGAGTCCAAAGGCTCGTGTACAATCGATGATAAGACTGGATTTTTATCGCTTATTTCATACGCCGGCATTTTATATCATGCTCATTATCGCAGCAATTATTCCAGCTTTGATTCTCTCTACGTCGGGCATGGATCCCTCCGGAGTTGACACTGCGGTCGCGACTGCCGCTCCCGTGATCGAATACACGAATACCTGGCAGTTAATTGAGTCGACCGGTGGGTCCGCCGCTGCGGCGAACCCGCTTGACTTCGGCGGTTACGCAAACATCAACATGATATTTATCTTTGCCGGACTGCTCATGTCCATCTTCGTCGCGCAGGATTACAGCTCGGGTTTTGTGAAGAACATTTTCACCGTGCATTCGAAAAAGATCAATTACGTCATCTCCAAAAGCGCGGTTGGGATTTTCGGCGGAGTCGGGATGATTATCACTTATACTTTGGGGACTAT
>CALCQT010000449.1 GCA_937894825.1 uncultured Anaerolineaceae bacterium | reverse complement strand
CCTGGGATGATTATCTAGCGGCTTCTTATTTCTTTACCAAAGCTTACAATCCGGATTCACCAACGGAATACGGTAATTTTACTCATGGGAAAGTGATGGGACCGACGGCATTTTTGTGGACCAACTGCTACTGGAGTTTTGGCGGCGACCGGTTTGACGCAGATGGCAATGTCAATTTTGATAATGAAGCGGCTGCCCAGGCGCTTGGGATTTGGAAGACCAGCTTTGCAAACGGTCTGACCCCGCCCAGTTCGGTCACCGGTGAGTATTCCGAAGACAATGAAGCCTTTTTGGCCGGACAGGTTGCCCTCTCCGTTCATTGGAACGCAGCATTCTCAACTTTGAACGCTGAAAGCTCCCCGATTCATGGCAAAATCGCCGTGACCGCGCCGCCGGCCGGACCGGAAGGACGCTTTGCTTATAACCATACCCTGGGTGTCGGTATCAGCAAATTCAGCGCCCACAAGGAAGAAGCTGCCCGCTGGATTTCCTGGCTGTATAGTGAAGAAGCCGCGAAGCTCTATGCTGAAGCCGGTGGCATTCCGCCGCATACAACGGTCCTGAACGAAATGTCCGAACAGCGGCCCGATTTTGGCTACATGGTCGATGTGGTTGGAAAATATGGCAAGAACCTGCCTCCGACAGCCGGTATCATCGAAGACCTGGCTTGCCAGGATCTTTCCAACGCTTGGACCGGTGTTGTCTCGATTGAGGACGGACTGAAGAGTCTCCAGGCGAACAGCGAAGAAGAAATGGCCAACTGGCAATAACTTATGTGAGGAGAAATCCGCAGCGGTTTCTCCTGGCTGAATAAAAAGTTTCCGGATGCGGTTGCGGTATGGGCCGCATCCGGAAAAATTAACAAAGTGTTCCTGATTTGTAATTTTCGATTCCGATTGGCTGATGAAAAAAGATTGTAGTCATATTCAGACTTATCTCGGAGCAAAAAGTGAGGTTCCCGTTTATGCGACGCCAAAGAATGAAATATAAGCGAATTATCGGATGGTTATTATTAGCCCCTATTATTATCTGGCTGGTGTGCTTTGCTTTGGCGCCGATGCTTTATGGCTTAAGGCTCAGTTTTTATAACGCCAGAATTACCAACATTAACAATCCTGAATTTATCGGGCTGGGAAATTATATTAAGCTTTTCCAGAGTTCGGATTTTCGAACCTCTTTATTATGGAGTCTGCGATTTGCGTTGATCGCAACAACCATTCAGATGGTTTTGGGTGTCATCATTGCTCAGATATTTAATCGTTATTTTCCCGGGAAGACGATTGCGATCACTTTATTCCTGCTGCCCATGGTGATTTCGCCATTTTTGATGGGGACCATGTTCCGGCTGTTATTTAATGAGTTTGTCGGCCCGATCGCATATCTGCTGAGCGGAATTACAGGGACTACCGCGCTGTTGGGCGTTTCTTTTGTGAATTCGACTATTTTGGGCGCGGATGCGATTAATCGGACGCCGTTTGTTTTTATTAATGTCTATTCCGCGATGCAGGGCGTTTCGCAGGAGTTGATTGAAGCTGCGAAAGTCGACGGCGCGAATGCGGTACAGCGGCTTTGGCATGTGACATTCCCGATGATTTCTTCAATTTTGCGGGTCACGTTCCTGGAAAAACTTTTGGCTTCTTTTCTTGTTTTCGAACTGGTTTTTGCCCTCTCGGCTGGCGGCCCCGGGTCATTTACCCAGAGCGTCAGTATTTTCATTTACCGGCGGGCTTTTCAGCGCAGTGATTATGGCATGGCAAACGCTTCTTCGTTTACGCTGGCGATTATACTGCTGATCCCGTCGCTTTATTTGGTAAGGCGAATGCTGAAAGGAGTGAAATAAGTCATGAACCGAAAAATAAAAAAAGTTCTTTCGACAGTGGCAATTCTCCTTTTGGTCATCGGGATTCTGATCATCTTTGATATCGGCGTATTTACAAATTTTTTGACATCATTCAAGAGTGAAGCCGACATTTCGTCTTATCCGCCGAAATGGCTGTTCAAACCCGTCTTGACGCATTATCAGCATGTCTTTTCCAAGGGCGGCTATAACTTTACGCAATATCTGACCAATAGTTTGATCATTGCAATTTTCTCAACGATTCTGGCTACACTGATCAGCATTCCGGCTGCTTACAGCATCGTTCGCTACCATGGTTTTGGTGAAACGATATTAGGCGCTACCATGCTTTTGCGGCTGATGCCGGCTTTGGCTCTGGCCATCCCGGTTTTTCTGATTTTCAACAAGTTTAAACTGATCGATACCCATATTGCTATCATTTTTATGCATAGCCTGTTCATTATTCCTACCTCATTACTTCTCTTTATTGGTTATATCCAGGATTTGCCAATTGAGATCGAAGAAGCAGCTGAAATTGACGGCGCAAATACACTTCAGGTTCTTTTGCGAATACTGATTCCGGTCCTTAAACCCGGGATCGGCTCAACGGCGATTTTGGGGTTTATCACCAGTTGGAATGAATATCTGTTCAGCAGCATTTTGAGCTTCAAGAAGTCGATTACAGCGACTGTGGGGACCTCTTTCTTCATTACTTCTTATCAGGTGGAATGGGGGCCGATGGCCGCTGCGATTACAATTTCTTCGATCCCGACAATTATTTTTATTTTCATTGCACAGCGGGCACTGGTTCGCGGCATGACGGCCGGGTCGGTAAAAGGGTAAAAAAGAAAACAGGGAAACAGGAATAGATCTTCATATGACGAAAAACGAGAAACTGAACGGGTTTTTGACTGCAACCAAAGGCGGAATCATTATTTCCTGCCAGTCCTCAGAGGGCGATCCCACGCATTCGCCAGCGTTTATGACTGCTTTTGCGGCTTCCGCACTGCGTGGCGGTGCATCCGGGCTGCGGGTGAACGGTGTGGAGGATATCGAAGCGATTCGAAAACAAGTCGCTTTACCGATTATTGGGATCTGGAAACGGCCCGGACTGGATGAACACGGCATTTTGATTACACCGGTATTTGAAGATGCCCGCCGGTTGGTTGAGGCGGGGGCCGATCTGATTGCACTGGATACAACGGCCCGGCCGCGTCCAAACCAGGAGGACGTCGCAGAAATTGTCAATCGGATACAGACTGAACTGCAGACGCCTGTCATGGCGGATTGTCACCGGTTTGAGGACTCAGTTCGGACCGGTGCGGATATTGTTGCTCCGACTTTGTCTTTGGATGACGCTTCCGATGAATATACTCCCGATTTTCCATTGATTGAAGAATTGCTTCGCAAACAGCCGAAGCCTGTCATCGCTGAAGGCCGGTTTTGGAATCCGGACGATGTGATTCGGGCTTTTGATCTTGGGGTCTGCGCGGTTGTGATCGGTTCGGCTGTGACGCGACCCTGGCTGATCACCGAACGATATGTGCGGGCGAGTCCGAAAAATCATTCTCACGAAGGATAATGTATGAGCCGATACGCAATTGGCATTGATTCAGGCGGGACAAATATCCGGATCGGATTGGTTTCAGAGCAGGGAGAAATCGTTCGGCTTCAGCGTGAGAAAAACATTGGCGCAAAAACGTTGCAGTTTGATCTCTGTTACCAGCAGATGACGCGGATGATCGATTCATTTTTGCAATTGGATGAACTCAAAAATGTCCGCCTGGAAGGAATTGGGGTTGGCTGTTCCGGGCAAATCAACAAAGCCGGGGAATTATTCGGGCATAACCGCGAACCGGACTATTCATTTCAGCCGGTTCCGATTCAGGCCATGCTTCAGGCCCGCTATGGGATGGAGACAAAAGTTATCAACGATTCCCAGGCCGCAATTTTTGGCGAAGCAAAATATGGGGCCGGCCAAAATTGTCAGGATATCGTTGGTTTTACGATCGGGACCGGGATTGGCGGCGCCGTCATTATTGATGGCAAAATCTGCCGTGGCGCGATCGGACTGGCCGGCCATCTCGGATTTTTGATTGTTGATTATCAGGGCGAAATGTCACGGGCGGGTGTTCCGGGTGTGGTTGAAGATATTGCCTCCGGAACCGGCATTACGCATATTGCGCAGGAAATGGTTCGGAAAAATCCGCAGCGCGGGACTGGAATTTTGGCGTTGACAGCGGGCTCGATCGACGAAATTACCTGTCCGATCGTTTTTTCGGCGGCGCGTGACGGGGATGCTTTGGCCGGTGAAGTCATTGACTATTGCGGGACCGTACTGGGATATGCGGTTGCCAGTATGATTCACGCGGTTAATCCGGAGATTGTGATTCTTGCGGGTGGCGTGGCTGAACAAGGGGAATATATCCTGAATCCGGTCCGGAAAGTAGTTGAGACCCGAGTCATTTGGACCGGACGGGGAACGCCGGTGACGATTGCCAAATTAGGAGAGCATGCCGGGGTTATCGGCGCGGCCGCCCTCCTTTTTCCATGAGATCTGATTTTTTGCGAAGGGAATAAGATGAAAAGAGAAACGATCCACAGTTATCGGGAAAAATATCGTGCTGCGCTTTTTGAGGATTGCATTCCATTCTGGATGCGGAACGGTTTTGACCGGGTGAATGGCGGGGTTTATACCTGTCTGGATCGGAAAGGTCTGCTATATAGTCCCGATAAGAGCGTTTGGTTTCAGGGACGCTGTGCCTGGATTTTTGCCAATCTGTGCAATCGTTATGGGATTCGTCCCGAATGGAAAGAAATATCTCTCAGCTGCCTGGATTTCCTGAACGATCATTGTATCGACCCGGTGGATCAGCGGATGTATTTTCTGGTGACTGCCGATGGCAAACCGCTGCGGAAGCGGCGCTATTTGTTCAGTGAGGCTTTTTTCATTATAGCGTCAGCGGAAGCCGGCAAAGCGTTTGGCGACGGCAAGTTGCTGGCGCAGGCCCGTTTTTATGCCGATTTTTTGATGGAAATTTACCGTGACCCGGGAAAAGATCCTTATA
>CALCQT010000448.1 GCA_937894825.1 uncultured Anaerolineaceae bacterium | reverse complement strand
TATGAAAAAGAATCCGCATATAGCTATATTGAGATCCTCAACGACAATGGCTATGCGATATTGAAGATCAACGAAGGACAGGCCATTCAAAGCATATACCATCCGGAAATAAAAAACTATTACGGTCCATGGGAACAGATTTTATCCGCGCCATTCTTCAATCCGCCGCCGGTAGCGCCCGCGGACATTCGGAAAGCTGCAATCCTGGGTCTGGCTGGCGGAACCTCCGCAAGTCAGCTGCTGCAGGCATTTCCCGAGGTGGAAATTGACGGATACGAACTCGATCCGGAAATTATCCGCGCCGCCGAACAGTATATGGACTTGCGCGGCGATCAGGTCAATATCCACTTGACGGACGGACGGCTTGGGCTGGCGCAAAGCACCCATGCATACGACATTATTATGGTGGACGCCTATCAGCCGCCTTATGTTTCGCCCAATATGTGCACGGTTTCTTTTTTTGAAATGGCCGGAGCAAAATTATCCAAACAGGGGGTTCTGGTGATGAATATCGGAAGAACGGAAAACAACCGCCAATTGATTGAAGCTATCGTCAGCACGGCCGGTCAGGTCTTTCCGTCATTGCAGGTGGTTGATCTGCCCAACGCCTACAATTCAATTATTTTCGCTTCGTTCAATCCGATCAGTCCGGACAATTTGCGCGAAAATTATGATCTGCTTTCCGCCAAATCGGACGTTCCCTCGCTGCTCCTGGAAACCCTCTCCTATACAATTGGAAATTTGCGAAGCGAACCCGAAGAGCCGGGACTCATTTTCAGCGACGATTTCGTTCCGGTGGACAAATTCACCAACGCCATTTTGCTCGACTCATTTTTGGGGATAACCAACCGGATTCAGAAAGAAGACGAATAAATGCTAAAAAAAGGATTCACAACATTTTATACTGCCATATTTCCCTTTGTGCTTCTTATGACGGCTGTCCTGCTCGTTTTTCAGCCCTGGTTTCTGAATTTTGAGTACACAAAAGCCGATTTTCCGGCGGATGCCTTCGGATTCTCACCACAGGAACGCCTGCGCCATGGGACCGATTCGATCCGGTATATAACCAATAACCAGCCGGAGAGCTTCCTGGCCGGGCTCACAACAGATGACGAACAACCGCTTTACAACGAGCGTGAGCTTTCCCACATGAAAGACGTCAAATCGGTTTACCAAAGCGCACGGACCGTTTGGGTTGGGTTGATTATTACCTTTTGCGTCCTGTTTCTCGCACTGAAGAAACAGGATCAAAAGTACTTTTTGCGTACAGTATTCCAGGCCGGCAGTCTGGCGACATTAATCGGCAGCGCCGCGATACTCGCGGCGGTCATGCTTGCCTTCCAACCGATGTTCACACTTTTCCATCAATTGTTTTTTTCGGAAGGAACCTGGTTATTCTATATCGATGATAGTCTGATCCGTCTTTTTCCGGAAAAATTATGGATTGACGGTTTTTTTACGGTCGGAGCGCTGACAGAGGCGCTCGCGATCATTTTTCTGCTGATCGGACGACGAATCGGGTTACCGAAAAAACATCCTGGCGATTCTTTCAACGAATTGAAGCAATAACATCAAAATAATCGGGCTCAGGTCAAGCATGCCGGTTCGCGGCATAATTCTGCGAATCGGATCCAGGAAAATTGCCATAAACCGGTCCAACATCGCACGATATTTGTTATACGGCGGCACGATCCACGAAAGAACCACATAGATTAGCAACAACGTCGACAATATACTGACAAAGGTTGAGATCAGGAAACCAAAAAAATGACTCATTTATCCTCACTTATCTTATTTTTCTCGTGGACCTACCAATGAAGTACCGATCCGGACACAGGTTGCGCCTTCTTCGATTGCCACTCGGTAGTCATTGCTGGTGCCCATCGATAATTCATGCATCCGGGTTCCATAACGAACATTCAACTGTTCCAATACATTTCGCAGATTCGCAAAATAACGGCGATTGTCTTCAGCGTTCTCGACCTCGGTAAACGGCGGGAGTGTCATCAGTCCCTCAATTTTTAACTGGCTGCAGGTCTGAAGTTTCTCAAAATCGGAATAGAATTGCTCTGTTAATACCGCGCCGTCCAGAGGCCAGCCCATTTTTGAGGTTTCTGCGCCCACGTTCAACTCAATCAATACAGGCATCACTTTCCCGTTTTTTCGCAGTGCCTGATTCAGCTTCAGCCCAGTCTCCAGACTGTCCAGCGATTGAAAACAATCAAACAATTCAGCCACAATTTTAATTTTCCGGCTTTGACAATGTCCGATCATATTCAGGCGGACTGTTTCCGGTGCGGCGTCAAAAACAGCTCTTTTTTCCAACGTCTCATCCGGATAGTTTTCGCCGATTTCCGTCACACCCAAATCAATCAGCGTCTGAACCGTCTCGGCTGGTTTTGTTTTCGTCACAGCCATCAACCGGATCGCGTCCGGGTCCCGTCCGGATTTTAACGCGGACTCGGCGATGTTTTGTTTGATCTCACTCAGTTTTGTCTGAATCACGTTTTTATCTGTCATCATCATCCAAAATTAATCAACACGCCAAACCGGCCGGTTTTTCCATGGTCGCCGCGATGAGAAAACCACTCATTCAGATGGCATACAGTACATATCTCCGCCGTATCAATTTTCGTCACACCGGCGTTTTCAAGCGTAATCCGGTTCGCTTTCCACAGGTCAATATGGATCAGCCCATCCTGCTCAAAAATCAGCTTTTCCGCATCTTCCGGGAAAGACGCTAAAAATCGATTGCGAACATCATCCCGGACGACAAAATGATCCGGCCCAATCGACGGACCGATTCCAGCGATCAAATCAGCGGGATCACAGCCATAGACCTCACTCATATTCCGGACCACCTGCTGACCGATCTGCAGCACTGTCCCCGGCCAGCCCGCGTGATAGACAGCAGATACTTTTTTTACCGGGTCATAGAGAAGCACCGGTACACAGTCGCCAAAACGCATCACCAATGTAACATCCGGATTATCGGTCACGATACCATCTGTCCGGATCGTCCGCGTCCGAATATCGCGAGGGACATCGGTGCAAATCACGGTCGCGCCATGAACCTGCCAGCCATCATACCGGGAAGCCAGATCCAAATCCAATGCGTTAAACATTCTACGTAAATTTTCCAAAACATTCTCATTTGAATCGCCAACCGTAATTGCCATGTTCAGGCTGTCGAAAGGAGCCGGACTGACACCTCCCAGGCGGGTAAAAAATCCATGCCGCACGCCGAGGTTGTTCAACCGTTCAAATTGGTAATATTTGAGTCCGTCTTTTTCGATTGAAATCATAGTCGCCTAACTATTAATTTTCTCATGCATATATGGAATCAGGAGCCAGGCCGTAAAAAAGCCAAAACAGCCTCCGGTCAGGACACGCAAAAAGGGCGTGCTCTCTCGCAGCGTAAATATAGAAGGGAACATCCCGCTAAACATCTGCGAAAACCCGTCCAGCGCAATGGGAGCAATTCCCAAAAGAAACCATATCAAGAGATTAATACGGGGAACCCTTGCTTTTGTCAGGAAAAAGAACAGACAAAAAAAAGCGATTGAAAGGAATATCGCGATATCCCGTTGGCAGAGCGCTAATTTATAACCCATCTGTTCATTGCCAATAAAATCCTGGGCTTCATCATAACTCATTTCCGCGGGGTATACAGCTTCCGTAAAAGTGATCACCGAATCGCCCATACCTGCCGCCGGCAACGGATAATAAGCTTGTTCGCCATAAAGGAAAAAGGAACGGTAAGCAAGCTGATGACAGGCAAGCCGATAGCCGCGATAAATCAGGCGAGCCGGAGTTTCAAATCCGTGGTGCATTAAAACAGGGGCCAGGATCGCCAGAAATGCATAGAATGAAAAAACGATCAGGAAAATCAGAATATAAAAACGCTTAAAATAGCGGGAGAACTTATCTTCCATTCAAATTTTCCTGATCATCCGATTTAACTAATTCTTTACTTCGATTAATGTTCCTACCTGGCCTGAAACCTGAACGTCGCCAGGATCAAGACCGGCTTGTGGGTTGACCCAACGCCAAATCCATTGTGCGTCTTCCGGACGGCAATTAAGGCAGCCATGCGAGCGCGGCGTCCCAAAATCGTTATGCCAGAACACGCCGTGAATTGACGCTCCGCCGGACGCAAAAATGATATTCCATGGAACACCTGGCGTATCCCATCCGGATCCGGTCAGCGAACCGGACATGTGAATCGAGATCGTTTTGCGCCAGGGATAATGGTTGCCTGTCGGGGTCGCATAGCTGTCAACCTTCGTGCCGTCATTATTGAAAACCGCACCGGATGACGTCCGACAGAAGAAAACTTCCACATCATTTTCATAACAGGTGATGGTCTGGTAGGTCAGATCAGCGTAAATCCGCTTGTTCTCAACTTCCGGACTGATCGGCGCGACATCTTCCTCCGTAAGCGGTTTAAAAGCGCGCGCGTCCACATAAACGATATCCCCGTAGGTACCGTACAATTCGTTGGCCCGATAATAAGTAATATCATTACTGCCCTGTTTGATTTCATCAATCCAAAAATATTGATCATAATAGACCTTCGGGCTGAAATGTTCGATTGATTGGTACCAGGGTGAAAGAGGGGATTTTCCAAAAACAATTCCCGCATAGGGAACATTGACCTTGGCCCAGAATCCTTTCCCGACACTGTTATCCGGCAACGTCATAGGCGGATTGGGGTTTGGTTCATTTTTTACCAGTTGGACGCCTGGCGCATACACATAACCATAGGGCGTCTCGAACCAGGTCGACGAATACGTACCGGCCGGGGTCTCACCAACAACCTGACGGTATACCGGGAAAACATAATCTTCGTACACGCTTTTATTGATTTCAGCATCCGCAGACGGCCGAACCCGAAAGTTCATAATCCCGCCCAAACAATTTCTCCCCAAAAATTTTGCATCGGGAAACGCATCAAATTGATCTGCAGGCATCAGCCCTGAAGCAACCTGTGGGGGAATAAGCAACAAGCCACCCGCGACAGCGGTCGCCTTCAGGAATTCACGCCGATTTATTCTATTTCTCATGCACAGTTCCGTTCACTAATATCCGGTGTTATCATCCCGGGTTAGAAATTTTCCATCTTTTTACAATACAACAGGGTCATCACGCTTCAGATAGAGGTCTGATTCAGTGATTTCCTGTCGCTTAAACCCAACTATACCATAGGGTTATTAGCCTTTTATAAGAAGTATTTTTTATGACGGCTCGAATTGGGTTAACCGGGAACGCTGCTTCGCACAAAGGAATCCGGCTTATTCCCGTGAGTGTCGCTCGATATCACGCTTCGCAATTTCCTGTCGTTTATCGTAGAGTTTCTTCCCTTTTGCGACCCCAATTTCAAGTTTCGCCAAACCATGACTTAAATAAACCTTCAACGGGACAACGGTCACGCCCTTCAGCCGGACTTCGTTCCAGAGATCACGAATTTCTTTTTTATTCAGCAACAACCGGCGCGGCCGGATTGGATTATGGTTAAATCGGCTGGCAGGATCATACGGCGCAATATGCGAATTGACCAGCCAGGCTTCTCTGCCCTGCCGGATTTCAACATACGCTTCGCCCAAACTGATTTGGCCATTTCGGACGGATTTAATTTCCGTCCCCTGCAACGCGATTCCAGCCTCATAAGTCTCTAAAATAAAGTAATCAAACCGGGCCTTCCGGTTTGTCGCAAGTGTCTTTTCACCCATAGATTCTATTTTAGCATAAGCGCGACGTCATGCGTGCATCAGAAAATTATAAGATCCACGTGATACCGAAAAGAAGTAAAGGAAATACTTTATGAGCTGCTTTCTTTCCTTGAGTCAGCCATCATCTCTTTTTCGCGAACGGCTATATAATAAAGCCCATGCTGAAAAAATATATCGCATTGCTGTTTGTGTTTTTTTCGTTTTCCGTATTTGCTGAAAATGTGACGGCCCAAGGGCTTCTTCCGACCGAATCCAGTCAAAAATCCGCATCGGATCCTGTCGTTTCACAGATCGACGGAGCGACACCTTCCCGTTTGGTTTTTGCGCTGGCAGCGCCCTATACCACGATAACCGACAGCGTTTCATTCGCGGCGCTGGCGGATTTCTGGACCCATGGATACACTTCCGCAAACGCTTTACCGACCGATCAAATCTACATTCCGGAAGAATCGGAAGCCCAACTGGAGCGTGTTTTTCAATCCGCGCCTTCCGGATCCATCAAAATTGCCTCACCCGCCAATCTCCTTTCACAGGTCTATCAGGAAGACGCCTGGGCAATCCTTCCCTTTGAAGCGCTTGAACCACGTTATAAAGTCGTCCAACTGGACGGTCAGTCTCCGCTTTCAAACACGTTTGATCTTAACGCTTGGCCACTGACAGCAAAAACCGGCGGTACACCGGACATGACTGAAGCCGATTGGCGGCAAATCCCCGCCGCGAATCGCGATCCCGAAAAACTTACCACGCTCATGCTGACCGGCGTCACCGCGCTCGTTCGCGGAACAGCCAGTTATATGGACGTCTGGGGACCGGGATATCCGGCCACAAATATTGGTGACACATTGCGCGCCGCCGACATACTGCATGTAAATAACGAAGTCCCTTTCAAGACCGTTTGCCAGCAGACCGCCGCAGAATTAAATCAGCTGCGTTTTTGCAGTAAAATCGCCTATTTCGATCTGCTGACCGGGATCGGTACGGATGTGATTGAACTCGCCGGCGACCATTTTCAGGATTTTGGTGATGAAGCGATGGTCACCACGCTGGCGTTATATCAGGAGAACGGGATCCCTTATTATGGTGGAGGAAAAGATCTGGAAGAAGCCAGGAAACCGTTGCTTTTCGAGCATAACCAAAATCGTTTCGCCTTCATCGGTTGCAATGCGAAAGAAATCGGATATTCATCCGCCACAGAAACCAGTCCGGGTGCAGCCCATTGCGACTTTCCATATCTGATCGCCCAAGTGAAATCGCTCAGGGCGGAAGGGTATCTTCCGATTGTCACATTTCAGCACATTGAATACTACAACGTCAGCCCCAATGATCAAATGCGGGAGGATTTCAATGCCGTAGCTGAAGCGGGCGCCGTCATCGTCAGCGGCAGCCAGTCGCACATACCGATGGCTTTCGCAATTTCCGAGAACGCTTTCATTCATTACGGGCTGGGAAACCTCTTTTTTGACCAGGCTTTTTTCCTGCAGGAAACCAGTGAAGCCACGCTGGACCGGCATGTCTTTTATGCCGGTCGGCACATCGGAACAGAGCTGCTGACCATCAAATTCACCAATCTTGCGCTCAACCGCTTTATGACTGAAAGTGAGCGGCAAGGTGTCCTTGAACGGATTTTCAAGGAAAGTATTGTCAGTGTAGAATAGTAGATAGCAAAAGATGATTGACATCGCCGTGTGTTTGCTTCGATAAAAACAGACGGTGCTGATTGAAATGAATGAAACAGAGAGTTTACAAAAATGAGTGAGTTTATTGACCGGTCCCGGCTGCAGGACGTAGAGGCCTGGGAGGCGGCAAGGCGCTATTCGCCGGAAACGCTGACCAAAGCACGGGAAATTTTAGAGAAAGTGATCCACGGCGCGGACGTTTTTGAAATGATCCGCAAATATCCGGTTCCGAACCAGGGGAATGTTGCCAAGCATGCGCTTGTTTTGACCTATCGCGACATGGTAAAAAAAGGGGAAATTGCCGAAGACCCCAAACTTTTGGCAAAGATACGCATGAAACCGACCCGGACATTGAGCGGCGTGACCACCGTCACCGTTCTGACCTGTCCGTTTCCTTGTCCGGGTAACTGTATCTTCTGTCCGGATGACGCGCGCATGCCGAAAAGCTATCTCCCGGATGAACCGGGCGCGGCGCGTGCCTTTCAGAACAATTTCGATCCTTACGATCAGGTCCTTTCCCGCATTACAGCCTATAATGCCGTCGGACACCCGACCGACAAAATCGAGCTGCTAATCCTGGGCGGGTCCTGGACCAGTTATCCGT
>CALCQT010000447.1 GCA_937894825.1 uncultured Anaerolineaceae bacterium | reverse complement strand
ACACCGGAGAAAATCTATTCTCAAACCCGACAAAGCGCGCCACAAAAGCCGTCTCCGGATGAGAATAGATTTTCTCCGGTGTATCGTATTGCTCAATGACTCCGCCGTTCATCACGGCCACTTTATCGGAAATGGAAAAACACTCCTCCTGGTCATGGGTGACAAAGACAGAGGTGATTCCCATTTTTTGCTGCAACTCACGGATCTCGACCCGCATTTTCAACCGTAATTTGGCGTCCAGATTTGAAAGCGGCTCATCCAGCAAGAGAATCTCTGGGTTTACCACCAGCGCGCGTGCCAGCGCAACCCGCTGACATTGTCCGCCGGAAAGTTCCCGCGGAAACCGCTCCTCAAAGTCCGACAAATCAACCATCTGCAAAATATTCCGGACTTTTTCCTGTGTTTCAGATTTCCCGGTCCTTCGCATCTTCAGGCCGAAAGCCACATTTTCACCCACCGAGAGGTGCGGGAAGAGCGCATAACTCTGAAAAACAATCCCGAAATTCCGTTTATGGATCGAAACCTTTGTATAATCCCGGCCGTTGACAATCAGCTGTCCTGCGTTAGGCTCGATAAAGCCGCCCATCACGCGCAGCGTGGTCGTCTTCCCGCAGCCGGAAGGGCCCAAAAGGGAGACCAGCTTTCCTTCGTCAATGTCCAACTGCAGATTGTCCAGGACCTTCTTTTTGTTATCATACGAAACATCGATATTTTTCAGCTCAATAAACGCCATTCGTCAGTCCCTTCCTTATTTGCCGCTGCGCACAATTTTTTCGCTGATCAGCATAATCAGCAAAGACATGATCATCAACAGAACCGAGAGGGCCGAAACCGTCGGATCATAGTTATATTCAATGTAATTCATCATCGCCACCGGCAACGTCACCATCCCGGGCGCTGAGAGAAAAATCGTCAGCGGCACATTATTAAAGGCATTGATGAAAGCCAGAAGAAAAGCGGATAAAATCGCGGATGAGATATTGGGGAGAACAATCTTAAAGAAAACCGTCACCCGGTTCGCGCCTAAACTCATCGCGGCTTCTTCAATCGAATAATCAAACCGATCGATTCCGGCGCCCACCGTCCGAAACGCATAGGTGACAACCGAAACGGTTAAGCCTGTCAACAAGGCCACGGAAACGTTCAGGCGCAGCCGGACAATAATAAAGGTAAACAGAGCAAAACCGACCACCACCTGCGGAATCAGATTCGGAGAAAAAAACAAATCTTTGATCAGGCGTTTTCCTTTAAATTGAAAGCGGCTGACAGCGTAGGCGCCGGGGATCCCCACCAGCAAAGCAATCAGCGTCGCTCCGATCGAGATGGTAAAACTCAGCTTAAACGAATCCAGGAAACTTTTCGTATTGAATACCTTTTCATACCAGCGCAGGCTGAAGCCGTGCGGCGGAAAACTGATATAGCTTTCCTCTGTGAAGGAGGTCATGGCGATCAGCAAAAGTGGCGCAAAGATAAAGAAATAAACGAGAATCACCATCAGGAGCTGGAATTTGCTTTTTTTCATCCGGTACGCTTCACTCTCTTGCTTCGGCTTTATTCAGCTTCGCAGCGATCCAATTGAGAACATTCACAACCACATACGAAGTCACGATCATCAACGCGGCAATGACCGACGCGGAATTCCAATTTCCCAGCAGCATGGCCTGCTGATAAATCAGGGTGGACATCACCATATTGCGGTTCCCGCCCAGCATTAATGGCGTGCTATACGCCGACGCCGTTCCGGCAAAAACCAAAACACTGCCGACAATAATGCCCGGCATACTCAATGGAATAATGATACGGATAAAGGTAACCAACCGGTTGGCGCCCAGACTTAAAGCGGCTTCCTGAATTTCATCGCTGATATTTTCCATCACCCCGACCAGTGAAATCAGCATAATCGGCAGAAACAGGTAAACAGAACCAACGATAATCGCGCCTTCCGTATAGAGCAGTTGAACCGGCTCGGGGATCAGACCACTGCTCACAAGCATGGTATTCAGAATTCCTGTTTTTCCCAAAATGGTTGTCCAGGCAAACGCGCGAACCACGGTATTGGTCAGCAGTGGGAATGTCGCCAGCGCGATCATCAAACCCTTTTTTGCCGCTCTCATCCGGGAAATGTAAAAAGAGACCGGCACCGCCAAAACAATGCAAATAAGACAGGTAAGAACAGAAATCCGGATCGTGCGGAAAAAGATCCCCAGATAAAATTTGTTACTAATAAAGCTTCTATACAGTTCGAGTGAAAAGGTTCCGTTCGGAAAAAATGTGGGAATAATAATGCGCAGCAGCGGGATCATCAGAAACAAAGCAAGCAGTAAGAGCCCCGGAAATATCAATAAATAGTACCATCCGTTTTTCTTCACCCGCATTCTCCTGGAAAAAGCTGTTTTCAATCGCAACAAAAGTGGGCCACAGAATAAATAAATCTTTAAAAAACCGTTCCAGATTTTTTACATGCTCAATATCTTATCAAGAATAAAAATCCAGCAGCTTTTAAATGAACAACCCAAAAGTATTTAAATTCATAATAAATTAAGCTGGATTTCTTTGGTAAGAATCATTATATGAGAGGCGAGGCATTAAATCAAATGAATAGTAATTATAATTTTCATAACTTTTGGTTATAGGAGCATTCAAATGTATCTCAAGGAAATTAATTACATTCTAAAAATTCAGCAATACGCCAGTATTTCAAAAGCGGCGGAAGAAATTTTTATCTCACAGCCGGCCCTGAGTAAATTCCTGAAGAATCTGGAACAGGAAATTGGCGCCCCGCTGTTCAGCCGGATCGGCAATACGCTCATCCCGACCTATGTCGGGACCCGCTATCTGGAGTATGCCCGAAAGATCGCTGACTTGCAGGACAATTGGAATCTGGAGTGTGTTGACATGTTAGGCGAAGCCCGCGGAAAATTTTCGGTCACGCTGCCGCCTTTACGCAGCGCCTGTATCATTCCCGGCATCCTGGAAAAATTCTACCAGCGCTATCCGCAAGTGCAGGTGACCATTACGGAAGAATCCAGCCTGGTCAAAAAACACTGGCTGTCGTCCAAAGAGATTGATCTGGTCATCTACAGTGATACCGAACCGCAGCTCTCGCTGATTTCAGAGGCGCTGGGGAAAGAGGAGGTGGTTCTGATCATGTCCCCGGACAATCCGCTGGCGGAAAACGGAATCACTCGGGAGGGCTGCCGCCATCCCTGGCTGGATTTACGGCTCATCACACAGGGTTATTTCGTCCTGAACCCGCCGGATCAGACCACCGGCCGTTTGGCCGCGCAGCTTCTGGACGCAGCGGGAATTACGCCGAATGTGCTGCTGCACACCCGTAACACGGACGTGTCCATCCGGATGGCGGCCGCGGGAACAGCGCTGGCGTTTGCGCCGGAATCCTATGTCCGGAATATTAATTTCGAAAAAAAGCCACTGTGCTTTTCAGTCGGGAATCCCAAGACGGAAATAACGCTGTATGCATTCTATCAAAACGGGCGGTATCTGCCTTCATACGTAAAGCATTTTATCGAATTAGCCAAAAGCGTCATGGCAGCGGCAATCGACAGGTAACAAAACGGAGGATCATTTTTTCGCGCTCCGCGCGAAAAAATGATCCCCCGTTTACCTAATCATCACGCTCCCAGCGTCTCCAAAAACCGCAGCTTCTCGATCCGCTGGAAAGTTTCACCACCCTCATGTTGGTTGTACGGCCAGACACGAATCTCTTTCCGCTCGCCGGCATAATAGTTATAGGCCGCAAAACCGGTTGAAGGCGGGCAAATCTCATCCATCAGCCCAACCGAGAATAATGCCGGTGCTTTGGCGCGCAACGCAAAATTGAGACCGTCAAAATAAGAAAGCGTCTCAAAAACCGTATCGATCTTATCCCGATGAACCTTACAGTAGTTGACAATTTCCTGATAGGGAAACGCATCCGTGATTTCGGTCGCCCGGCGATAACAGCATAAAAAGGGCACATCCGGCAGCGTCGCCGCCAGATCCGGGACAAGCCCCGCCACAATCAACGAAAGCCCGCCGCCCTGAGAGGTACCGCTGACCAGCACCCGTTTCGGATCAATCGCCTCATGCGCACGCGCTGCTTCTACCGCCCGCACAGCGTCGGTAATCAGCCGGCGGTAATAATACGTCTCGGGACGCAGAATCCCACGGGTCATAAACCCCGGGATTTGCGGATTTCCGCCTTCCATCTCCGGATCCGGCGTATCGCCGGGCCGCCAAACGCTGCCCTGGCCCCGCGTGTCCATCACCAAATGGGCATAGCCGGCGCTGCTCCATTGCAGCCAATCAAAGGGATTCCCGCGCCCGCCGCCATAGCCGATGTACTCGACCACACAGGACAGCGGACGTTCCAGTCCGCGCGGCAGCAGCAGCCAGCCTTTGATCGGCTGCCCGCCATACCCATTGAACGTCACATCAAAAGCGTCCATCAATTTCAGCCCGGTCTCAAACGGCTCAAAACGAGCGTCCAGGGGAAAGCTTTGCGCATCAGCCAGCGTGCGAGACCAAAAATCATCAAAATCCGCCGGTTCAGTGCGCGGCGGCAGGAAAGTTTGTAATTCTTCAAGCGGAAGATCGTGATACATGAATGCAGTTCCTTTTGAATCCTGGAAAATCGGATCCGCTAGTTGTTTTTGGTGAAAATGTTTCGGATCCAATTATAGCATTCATTGATTGTGTCATCTTCTTACTAAAAATTTACCATTTTTACATCATGGATTTACCTTGACCAAAGTAAAATCAGGTTAATGGGGAAAATGACAGCGATGGATTCGATGATTTGGACATTAAACGACCCCATATCACATGCCGTGCCGGTAGGGAATAAAACTTTCCAATGATTAAATTAACTGTCATCGGTTGTTATGGTGCCTATCCGGATCCGGGAGGCGCAAGCTCAGGATATCTGCTGGAATCCGCTGAAACCAAAGTCCTGCTGGATTGCGGCAGCGGCGTCCTGTCCAGACTGCAGCTCACAATGGATCTGAGCGAGCTGGATGGCGTCGTATTCTCGCACTACCACACGGACCACTGCGCGGACTTGGGTTGCCTGCAGTACGCCGTCATGATCGACACATTGCTTGGAAAGCGCAACAAGCCATTGATGGTTTGGGGGCCGGGAGAAACGGAACGGCTCACTTACGGAACCTGGTGCAACGGACAAAGCTATCTCGAGGTACCATCTTTTGAAATCGGGGCGCTGCGCTTCTCGACACAGGAAAACATCCACGAAATTCAATCTTTCTCGCTGCGGGCCACGGACACGGCCGGAAATTCGCTGGTCTATAGCGGCGATACCGGTTATTACGAGACGCTGGCGGATTTCGCCGCGGGCGCGGATTGCTTCCTTTGCGAGGCTTCCTTTTATGAAGGAACCGACACCGCCGGAAAACTGCACCTCACAGCTGATCAGGCCGCACTACTGGCCCAAAAGGCTGCTGTCAGGCGGCTGATCCTGACCCACCTGCCTCATTTCGGCGACCCGTTCCAACTGCGCGAGCAGGCCCTCCGTCACTTCGATCGTGAAGTATTCCTGGCACAAAAAGGGCTGGAAATTGTTTTATCGGATCCGTCCGAAAACCTGTAAATTCGTTTATTTACCGGCGAAACGTTATTCGTCGGATTTTTGAAAGGGAAAAAATGAAAACCGTAAAATCATTATTTGTATTGTTGCTGGCTGGTATCATCGTTTTGACGGCTGCTTTTTCCGTCGCAGCCCAGGATGAAGGAACAACCGTCCGCATCGCGCTCGGCTCTGAACCGGATAACCTCGACCCGATGCTCTCCGCGGCCTCCGACACATCCTCCGTCATGATGAACGTCTTCGAAGGGCTGCTGGCCTTCAACCAGAAGGGTGAATTCATGCCCGGCCTGGCCGAATCCTACACCATTTCGGACGATGAACTGACCTACACCTTCACACTGCGCGAAGGCGTCCTCTTCCACAATGGGGACCCTTTGACTGTGAACGATGTCGTTTACACCTATGAAAAACTGGCCGGCCTCTCCGGCGGCGAACCGCTGAGCTCGACATTGGCCGCTGTTCTGGATCATGTTGAAACCGCTGACGAAAAAACCGTCTCCCTGGTGCTCAAGCAGAAGGACGCCGGTTTCCTCTCCAAAGCGATCATCTCCATCTCCAAGGAAGGTTATGCCGATAGCCCCGCCCATCCGATCGGCCCCGGCCCGTACAAATTCGTTGAATATATCCCGGGCCAGAAAGTCGTTCTGGAAA
>CALCQT010000446.1 GCA_937894825.1 uncultured Anaerolineaceae bacterium | reverse complement strand
CCGCGATCGAAATCAGACCCTTCTTTTGCAGCGCATGCCAGTCGCCAGGAATCGAGCCAAGCCGCCGGTTCACTTCCGGCACCGGCAACCCGTCGCTGTTTTCCAGCAACAGTTCAAGAATCCGCCGGCGGCGATCATGCACAGCCACATCGCGCGAGAGCTTTTCCCATTCGGTTGTCCCCCCCGGCTCCGCAGAGCTGAGCCGGGCGACCCGGATCAGCCGGGGCTTTCCGGTCAGGTTCACGTCAAAAATCGTTTCTTTCTCCACAAACCCCTTATTAATCAACTGCTCCATCGGGCCGCGCCAGCGCGTTTTACCAAAGGCCCTTTCCAGATCCGTAATCGTCAGCGCGGCCGATTTTTCTTTGAACAGGTCCAGGATCTGTTCCCGCAGCGGAACCTTTTCGTCTTCGGGGAAAAAAGAAATTTGTGTGACGGCAGTTTCCCGCTGGTAGTTCGCCAGGCGATAAATTGTCTGAGACAGTTTACGGATTTTCTCTGTCAGCAGCAAATTCACACATTCGTTCAATGGCGCCAGGCATCTTTCAGCAAGAATCGTGGCTAAACGAAGCTGCGCAGCGGTTAACGCGGGAACCGCATCAATCACATGGCCGATCGGACGAATGGAGGCTCCCCCCACATCCGGCCGTACATTCGTTTCCCAGACAACGCCGAGCATTAACTCCTGCTGAAACGGGACGGCAACCAGACAGCCGGGGGAAATGCGCTCCAGTTCCTTCGCGGGTATGGAATAATCAAACAGTCCATCCCGAACGCGAACGTTCAGGACGACCCGAATGTATACAGTTTCCGAGGCAGTTTCTGAGGGAAAAGAGGACGGCATCAGTCGAATTCCCCGTTCAGTTTGCGGATCTTGTAGCGCAGGGTATCGATCGCGGCTTCATTCTGCACTCCCGCGCTGTCCCGTTGCAGCAGCAAAAACCAGGATTCGAAGTAATCCACCGCGCCATAGCCTTGCCGCTCCATCAGATCCAGGATCGCGGTCAGGTAAGGAATTTCTCCCTCATAGGTATCCCCGACATAAGCGCCGTTGCCGCGCAGGTCAAGCAGAATGAAATCTGTGTCGTTCTTCAGACCAAAAGTGTAGATTTCGTCGCGTTGGGACACATGCGGGACCATGTGACTGGCAGCCGACACGCTGGCCTCAGCCGGAATTTTTTCAAGAGCACGCTGCATCGCCAGCAACTCCGTCTGGTTCTCACGGTAACGGACAACATAATCATCATATTTTTCAATATGGAATGAGACTGAAAAAATCAGCCCCGAAACCGCCATCAGCGCTGCCAGCATGGTCCGCGACGAAGGTTTGGAAAGTGAAGAAAGGAACCGGGCGGCGATAAAAACAAATAACGGTATGGTGCCAAAAGTATATTGAAAATTGATCGAATACTGTGGCCACCAGGAGGATAATAAATTTATAGCGATCATCGGTAAAAAGAGCGGAATTTCTGAAAGATGCAGCAGCCCGAAAAGCGGAAGCAATGCCAGCGGGAGAAAAACCAGCCCCATGAAAAAGACCTTTTCCGAGGTAAAACTTTGCGTGAACAAGTATAACGGATTGGTGAACAAAATTTTAAGGATATCCAGATAAGACCCGCCGCTGTCGATCAGATTCTCATAACGATTGTGAAAA
>CALCQT010000445.1 GCA_937894825.1 uncultured Anaerolineaceae bacterium | reverse complement strand
GGACGGTCCTAACAACGTGGTGAAACCGCCGCTGGGAAAGAACATATCCGTTTTCTGAATGACCGTGTTTTCTCCGAAGCGTTTGGTGATTCCACGCAGGGATATATCCATTCGTCTTCTCCTGACTATGGTTGAAATTCTGTTTGATTGTATGACGGCGAGAACAGAGGAAGGAAAATTCCATGTAAAGTTTTGATAAAGAATTTATCATTCCTAACAGAATCAGTCATTGGGCCTATTTATGCTTGGGGTGCCAAAAGTAAAATTTCGAAATCACATCCGGGAGGTCAGACTGCGACGTACGTTGGGATTCATTAAGCGCCGTTTGCTCCGGCTGGTATCGTAGGGATCCTATCCATCCCCGCCTTTGTAGGGACAGCGCAGTGCGCTGTCCGGTTTGCCACATTTGAAATCGTTTGTAAGGTGTCGCCGCCTGGCTTGCTTCTTTGCTGATATACCCATTTCGTTTCAGGATGTTCCCGATCGTGCTTTTCAATGGCAGACCTGTTGCTCCACTTCTTTCCAAAAACTTGTGAATCTTTCGCGGCCCCATGCTGGATGCTGTTGACGAACCGCTATTACTTTATCCTCTTTTTCGGCTGGCGTCCGGTAGGGTATTTGATTGGGGGCTTTACTCCGATCTTCCATACCCTCACCGTTTTGATAGCGCTTTATTCACTTATCCCCTGTAGGACGACTTAATCCATATTCCCGACACAAAGCGCTTTTGCTTTTATTGCCGGACAACACTTCCTGTACAAATTTTTCCCGACTCATGGCAATTGATATCGCTTCCCAAGGCATCTCAACTTCACCTCCCGGTTGGTTTTATACCCTTAGTTTATTCAACTTTTTGTAAATCATGTCCATGGACGTTTTGTAAACTATGTGCCCGGCCTTACACATTGCGCTCCCCTACAGAGTGCACCATTTAAAAAAAACTACTTTTGACACCTTAATCTATTATGATAGAATCCAAAAACCGATGCTTATGAAAAAAATGAAACCTGCTCTTAATACAGCCTCACCTCTAGGGAAGAAAAAATGAAGCTTCTGCATGTCATCACGGACCTGGACCGCGGCGGTGCGGAAATCATGCTGCTGCGGGTTTTGCCGCGGTTGCAGTCTCGCGGATGGGAGCAGCGCGTGATCTGTCTGAGCGGACCGGGCGAAATAGGACGACAAATTCAGGCGGCCGGCTTCAGCGTAACGTATTTAAATATGAAGCGTGCCACTCCTTCGTTTGCCGCGTTTTTCCGTCTGATGCGGATCCTGCGGCAGGAAAGCCCGGACTTGATCCATTCCTGGCTCTATCATGCCGATCTCTATACCAGTCTGGCGAATCGCTTTGTACGGAAACCGCTGGTCTGGGGACTTCATAACTCGACGCTCGGCCGCGAGGCGAAAGGAACCACCAAGTGGATTGTGCGGCTGCTGGCACGGCTTTCGCATACCGCACCGGCACGCATCCTATCCTGTTCGCGGACGGCGATTCAGGTTCATCAAGCGGCTGGCTATCGGCAGGATATCCTGCGCTTCGTGCCGAACGGTTTTGACATTGATCACTTTTGTCCGGATGAGCAAGCTCGCAAGACGGCGCGTCAAGATTTGGGGCTTTCCGCCGAAACGATACTGATCGGGAACATTTCCCGCTTTGATCAGCAGAAGAATCATGCCGGGTTGATCCGTGCCTGGGGGCTGTTGGCTGAAACTTTTCCGCAGGCCCGCTTTCTGCTGGCCGGGAAGGATCTGACGGCGGAAAACACACAATTAACCGGCTGGATTGAAGCAGCCGGCATTCGGGACAGGGTGCTGCTGTTGGGGATCCGCAGTGACGTTCCCGCATTGCTCAATGCACTGGACCTGATGGTACTGTCCTCTAACAGCGGTGAGGCCTTTCCGCTGATCATCGGCGAGGCGATGAGTTGTGGGACGCTTTGCGTCGGCACAGATGTGGGAGATACTGCTTTTCTGATCGCCGATTGTAGGTGGACCGTGCCGCCGGAGGACGACCGCCTGCTGGCGGAGGCTTGTGCGGCGATGTTGCGCCTGTCGTCTGAAGAAAAAGCCGCTTTAAAGCAAAAATCCCGTGCCCGGATCGCGGAAAATTTCACGCTGGATCAGATGACGGCGGGATATGATGCGGTGTACCGGGAGACGCTCGGCAGATAAAGGCCGCGGCGCGGGTTCTATTTCAATAGCTTCAGAAAATCGGCCACAGTTTTGGCATTCAGCGCCTGTTCCGTGGTCAGTTTGACGCCAAATGTTTTCTCTATCGCGGCGCAAAGATGAATGTGGGAGAATGAATCCCAGTCGTCCACATCTTCGGCGCTCATTGTGTCAAAAATTTCCAACCCTTCATCATCGAAGACGTTCCGCATCACTTGTTGTAATTTATCTCGTGTTGACATAATCCCTCGTTATTTTGTGCTTTCCGTCAATCAGTGAAAAGTGGTTTCAGGCTCGCACTGCTGCGCCCATAAATCCAAAGAACGATCAGCATTGACACCGTCTGCGCGATTGCGATGCGAGTGACCTGATATTCATCCGTGCCGGTTTCCGTTGTGACATGCAATAGATTCGTGACTGTGTTATTGAAAAAGTGGTCCACCATGGGCATCCAAAGCGAACCGCTGATTCTGGTCAGCAGGCAAAATTTGACCCCGGTGATCCCGGCCGTGACCACTAACATTCCTGCGGACATCAACGCGTTGGACGGACTTATTTCCCCGTCCAGCAGGCTGCGCACGGGTGCCGCGATATGCCAGATGCCAAAAAGGACGGAAGACAGGATCATCGCCGCAAGAAAAGCATATTTTGCTTCCGCCAACTTAAGGAACAGACCGCGGAAAATGCCTTCCTCCATTACCACGTTGATGAGATTCCCAACAATACAAAAGAGGAAAAACAACAGCCCGGTTTGCCGGCCCTGATTCTTGTCGAGTGCATAGCCGGCCACATAGATTTGCAGCGAAGGCGTTCTGCCGCCGGATCGCTGCAGTAAAAATTCTACCCCATACGCGGTCGCGAACACTGCCCCGCCCAACATCAGGCCGTAAAGGGCGTTTCTGAAAATCGAATTGCCGGTAAAACCAACTTCGGACCACCGGAGCGAAAAATGTCGAAGCGCCAGGGACAGTGTGACGATCCCGGCCAGTTTGTGCAGAAATGCCTCGCCAATGATGCTGCGGTCGGTGCGGATCAGCATATATTCAACCGCTCTGAATACGAAACAGATCAGGTAGATAACAATAATGGATCGAACGGGATTGCCCGCTAAGCTTGCTTCCATATCAGGCCTTCTGAAATAGAAATGACCGACACACACTGGGTCTTTTCATGTATCATCAGGACGCCAGGAGCCGGATACTGGTTTCATGTGGAACAAACCCACCGACCTGCAGACTGTAGCGGCGAGTCCCCTCGGAATCTTCGGCGGATGCCGCCGGTGTGAACCCCAATGCCTCGAACAATCCGGACACAAAGCCGTTTTTCTCGGTCGGAATATACTCCCCCGCGAGGGAGTCACAGCTTGAGTCCGCGGCGATTTCCGCGATGCGGTTCAGCATGGCCTTCTCCAATCCACGCTTGAAAACCCGGCAGCTCATCACCCAGGTGTCGATAAACAGCGTTCCGGGCGGATCCCGCCGCAGGATCACTGCGGAGATCAGCCCGTAATTACTGAACTTATCCCGCAGGGTGGCCTTCAGCAGCACAACTGATGGATTATTGGACAACTTTTCGATCTCCGCTTCACTGTAACGGACGGTGCGTAAATTGAACTGGTTGGTTTTGTTGACCAGTTGTGTGAAGCGGCCCAGTTCGGGCGGCGTCACCGGTCCGATTCCGGCGGTCATATCCAGCGCTGCCAGATAGTCTTCATAGCTGGCAGCCGTTGTGCTGAGCTCCTCTCGCTGTCGATCGGCAGCATAGCTCACGGCGCGGGATAAATCTTCGGACGAAAGCTGCAGCCAGTCGAAATAGCCGCCCTGATCCAGCACGACGCTGAAATTTGCCGGATCCTCCGGAACCGGAACGACCGTCACTGCCGGCAACATGGCGCGGACCAGCTCCCGTTCAGCCGGGTTGTCGTCGAAAAAGACCAGTGAATCCAGCCCAATGTTCAGTTTTTGCGCGATCCGGCGCAGGTTTTCTGTTTTGTCATCCCAATTGGTGACAAAAGCGGAAAAATCTTCCAGTTTCAGCAGGCAATCGGGATGATCCCGAAAGACCTTCTCGGCGGTGGTCCATTCATTCTTGCTGCAGACGGCCAGCAGAACACCCCGTTCGCGGTAGCGCAGCAGCGTGCGCTGAAAATCCAGAAAGGCCTCGCCGACAGCGTTGTTAGGATCCAGGTTGATTCCTTCCAGTCCGTCATCCCCGATTATGCCGCCCCATAAAGTGTTGTCCAGATCGACCACCAGGCATTTGTTGACCCGGCCGCTCAATGCGGCGAGCTGGCGGGCGACGGCATGGGCGAAGGCGGGCAGCACTTCCAGCGCGAAAGGTTGCTTGCTGAGGAACCAGGCGGAATTGTCAAACCAGTGGTTTTTCCCGAAGTCAGCGGAAAGCGCCTCCTGATCCAACAGGCTGACATAGGCAGGTTTCCGTTCCAGCCAAAAGGCGTTGAATAAACGAACAAAATGATTCTGTCCGGATGGCAGGTTGGCTTCCAGTCCGCCCAGCACGTGGCGGTCGGGTACGGCATAATTGGTCAGAAATACCTGTGCCGGGCAGTGTTCATGGAAAAATTGCCAGAATTCGCTTTCCGCAGCGATCTTTTTCTCAACCACGTTGTGCACGGTTTCGACATTGGCGAGCAGGGATGGAAATTCTTCCATGTCGCGATACTGGCGGACTGCGATCAGCGCGTCCGGTTGAAAGCGGTAGAGTTCGGAATCCGCATCCAGGACTTCACTGATCAGGCTGTTGTAGGTTCCTTCATAAATCTGCGGCCGGAGCCCAAGCGCGTACAGGAAAGGTTTCAGTGCCAGTGTCAGAAATTGTGTGTTACAGGTACCCAGTACGGCGATCTTCAGCGGGCGCAGTTCCGGATGTGCGGACTGAAGATCCGCCTCCCGTTTGTTCAACTTGCGGGCCAGTGACAGGAGTTCGCTGGCGTCCCAATCAAAAAAGGTCTTGTCGAAAAGAATTTGTTCAAACGAAGATTTTTCCATCGTGTCCTTTCTTGTTGATGCTTTCCATCTTAATCATAATTGATATGGAAATTCCGTTGAACATCCCCTGCAAATATTTATCACAAATTACGCTGTTCAACTGCCTGCTTCACAATGATGCAACAGACTTAAAATTTGTCGATTGTGTCCTCACTGCGACAGATTGATACGAATGAGATCGGTCAGGTCCTTCAGCTGCTCGACATTAAACAGATAGGCCACACTGTCCGTGATGGCAAAAATTGACAGAATGATGATTCCCATGACACACAGGATGCTTGGGATGATCAATATCTTCTTTCTGCTTTCGATCTCAGAAATTCCGGCAATAGCGGTCGAAACCGACACCAGCCGGATGCTCAAAAGCAATGCCGCCCAAAACAGAGATTGCCCCGGGACCAGCAAGCCGAAAGACAACAGGTCAAAAATGCTGCAGAACATCAGGCCGCGCGTGAACTGAGGGCCGGATCCATTACTTCGCAGCATCAAGGTGCTGGAGTAAGCCGCTCCGGTCAGGATACTCCAGTTTATAATCCAGGCGATGAAGCCGATGATCAGCCCGTAGCTGGCGAAAGGCTGCAGAAAGCCCCATACGGTCAGATTTGCGGCGAGCGAGATGAGAGCAATCAGCAGCGCCGGCCCGTTCAGGGTGGGGTCATTCCCGATTTTTCGGTAGGCAGCCGGATGGAACAGCAGTACATCCCGCAGCAGCGGGGTCCATTTTTTTGTGTCATGGATCCCGCGGATCAGATCACGGGGACGCCAACTGCCAATACAGTTTTTCTCGGTCCGGGCTCTTTCATCCTGCGGGCGCGGGTTTTCAGCCGGAATGTGCCGCGTACGCTGCAGGACGTCATAAATCTCAGACGCGTTGTGAATATCCGACGGCACATTGACAAAAGCCGGGTGGAAGATGAAGGGGGCTGTCTGAGGGCCTCCCATACCGCCGTGGGAACCGATCAGTTCTTCAAATGAAGCCACTGTTCCGTCAGGATACAATGTCGAAAAAACGATGATATCCCCGCCGCTGGGGAATTCGGAAAGATAGCGCAATTGGCTGGCTCTTTTATCGGCGTTTCCGTACGTTTTCAAAGGGTCTTCTCCCTGGATTATGCCGCTGATCAGGTTGCGCGATCCGTTCTTTCCGATTGCCACGGGTTCCCCCGCGTCCTGCAGGAGGATGAGCCCCACGCCGGGGTGTTCAACAAACTGGCGGCAAAAATCCGGATAGTTCCGTTCGATATCCTGGCGCTGCGCCTTGCCTGAAATGAAGGCGAAATAAATATTCACCAGATTCCCGCTGGCAAGCACCCAGATGTCGCTCTCCCGTGCTTCAAGCCGGTCGATGATCGCTTTGGACTCGTTTTTGTCCAAGGCGCGCTCAATGCCCGCCAATGCTTGCTGTTGCAGGCGATTTTTCCGCTGCCATTTGGCGATTTGCAGCGACACGAGCGCGGCGCGGATATTGGCGTCATTATCCGCGCTGTTCCAAATCCCGGTTACCAGCGCATACGCTTTTTCCACTGCGCATTCATACGCCAGCTGGCGGACGAATTCACTCAACGAATAGCCATATCGTTGTTTAAACGTCGCACCAAAAGATTGTCCGTGATCCGAGAGGACGAACAGTGCATAGTCCCGTCCGGATTCCTTTTCCGCGGCGTGCACGATTTTTTTGATGGCGCGGTCGATTCCGACCAGGGCGTGCATCGCTTCCCAACTGTCCGGACCGGAATGGTGAGCAATTTCATCATGTCCATAGAAGGTGGCATAGATTGCCGGGCGGCCGCGGTAAACGTCATTAATAATCAGTGAAGTCGAAATATCCCGCAGCAGGATACTGCTGACGCCGCGCACCAGCGGGTAGAAACGGCGCAGCCGGTTAAGACGTGGTTTCTTGTCACGGATCCAGGCCCAGGCGTATTGCAGCACCTCAATTCCCATCTCCGCAATCGTGAAAATGATGCTTTTGTTAAGCAGGTACGGCTTCAACGAAAACAGATACATATCGAGGGTCCGCTTCAGCCGTTCTGTATTGTCTTTGGGAATAATAGCGCTGACGGTCAGGATTGCAACAGAAGCGTTTCCTGAAATAAGGTTATTGATGCTGGAACCGCCATTTTCAAGCAATCCGCTCTTCCCCCCGTCCAGAATTCGTTTTTCCATCCAACCGGCGTCCTGAAAACTACCGGACGAAATGACCTTGCGTTGCTTTTTGTCATACCAGCGGTAGGCGCAAATATCATAGTTGTTGCCGAACATGATGCCGGCCTGCGCGGAGGAGGTCTGAGAGGGAATCCCACAGTCGAATTCCGAGATCACAAACTTGCCGGAATCCAGCAGATCTTTCATGAAGGGCATCTGCCGGCGGGAAACCGCTTTCAACAGACGGTCATGGGACAGCCCGTCGATTTCGAGGACAATGATACCTTTTTCCCCGTCATCGGGGAGACGGGTTTGCCGGCGGATGCCGTCACCCAGGAAATCGTAATATAGCAGATCGTCGTCAATCGGGATCAAGATGGATAGAACAATATTTGTCAGTGAGAACAGAAACCCGGCCAGAAGTCCGGTTCCGAGCGTGTCGATGACAAAAAAGTCAGTTACCCAACTGACCAGGAACAGGATTAATGCGTTGATAATGAGCGAAAAAAGGCCGATCGTACCTCCGGTCAACGGGAGCGTGAGCAGCATCAAAAAGGGCCGGACCAGCAGGTTCAGCAGGGTGAACACCAGACTGACCGACATGACGCTGACCATGGCCGGGATCTGTTTGTCCATTAAAATGGAGAGTCCCGGAAGTATCCGGTCGCTGACAGAAAAACAGACGGCGTTAACGACCCAGAGGATCAGGAAACGCAACAGGATTGTAAAGACGTTCCGCATTGTTTAGGCCTTAAAATCGGGACTCGGAATTTCAAAAAAGACGATAAGCGGATCGCTTAGGACTCAGAAATTCGAACCGAAGGTTTGAGGAAGACCGGGTTTGTCCGGTGCCCTTCCGTATAAAGATTATACATTACGCAACATGAAGAAAGTTCTCTCTCACGGCATTTTGAGCGGCGGCCCGGAATTACAAAAACGACAGGCTTTTACGGAAGGCCTTTAAATGACAGGACGGCCTATCAAGCCGCCCTGTATTATCTGTTTTCCCTGGGAGGAAACATGGTGCAAATCCTTGTCTTATTGACGCGTATTGTTTATCAAATCATTGAAGATTTGAACCAAAATGCGCCATGGCATTTTGCAACTCCTCGATAAACTCGGGCTTAATCAGCGCAAAATACGCGGGCATGACTTCTTTTAAATAAGCAGCGTCAAAAGTTCCATCCGCCTGCTTTTCGAATCCTGTCTGCAGGAGAACTTTTGCCTCATCTTCTTTTCCGGGGATGACACGTTCCATGAAAAAATTAAAAAACAATTCTTGTCCCTGGTTCATTTTGAATATCTCCTTTCTTTTTCCTTGATAATAAAACAGGTTTCTGGTTTCAATACGCTTTTCTTACAGAGATATGCCAATGAACCTTTATGCTGCTAGACTACGACGAGTGTCCCGATTTTTTCCCCGGCCAGTGCCCGGCAGAGCGCGTTTGGCTCCCACAGATTTAACACTAACAATGGAAGCTTATTGTCCATGCACAGGGATATGGCTGTTGCGTCCATCACTTCCAGTTTCTGGGAGAGCGCGTCCATATAGCTGATCGTCTCATATTTCCTGGCATCCGGATTTTTCTTCGGGTCACAATCATAAATCCCGTCCACCTTGGTGGCTTTGATCAGGATTTCAGCGTTGATCTCCAGTGCGCGCAGCGCGGCAGCCGCATCCGTCGCAAAATATGGGTTGCCGGTCCCTCCGGCAAA
>CALCQT010000444.1 GCA_937894825.1 uncultured Anaerolineaceae bacterium | reverse complement strand
AGGCGACCGCCTTCACCGATCCGGAAAATGAGGATAAATTACAACGTTCGCTCTCAGAATTGACAAAAGAGAAGACACTGCTGGTCATTGCGCACCGGCTTTCGACCATCAAAAAGGCTGACCAGATCGTTTTGTTGGAACAAGGCCGCGTCTCCGCGACCGGAACCCAGCAGGAATTGTTGTCCGCCAGCCCGCTCTACCGCGCTATGTGGGAAGCCCATATCGGCGCGAAGGCCTGGGCAGCCGGCAGCGGAACGAAAGGAGAAGTCGTCCATGTTTAAAAATATCAGACGGATCATTCGTTGGATCGGACCGCATAAATCGCGCCTCTATTGGGGCTTTGTCTGGTCTTTTTTCCAGGCCATGTTCACGGCAATGCCGATCATGGGCGCGGCATACGCGCTGAACCTCATGCTCGAAGATCAGGCAGGGCGAATGAAACTGACACCGGTTTGGGCCCTATATCTGCTGATTTTCATGATCTTTATGATCCTGGGTCGCTTCCTGTTCTCCTACTTACGCGCCATTTTCCAGGAAAGCATCGCTTACGAAGTGACGGCCGGGGAACGCATGCGGATCGGTGATATCCTGAAGCGGGTCTCACTGGGCTTTTTTGACCACACCAGCACCGGGGAACTGGCAGGGGCAGTGACGACGGACCTTTCTTTTGTCGAGATGTTCGCCATGAAAATGATCGACACGGTCATCGGCGGCTATATCAGCGCGCTGACCATGATCCTTTGTCTTGCCTTTTACAGTTGGCAGGCAGCGGCAATCGCGCTGGTTGGCGTGATTCTTTCCGCGCTGGCGCTGCAACGGATGGGCAGCTTCAGCCACCGCAATGCGCCTGCTCACCAAAAGGCGCAGAATGAGATCATCGCCGCCACACTGGAATACGTGCGCGGCGTCCCGGTCGTGAAGGCGTATGGACAGGAAGGCGCCGCCATTGAAAACATCCGCCGCGCCTACGGAGATCACCGCCGAATCAACGTGAAAATAGAACAGGAATATGTACCCGCCAACTGCCTGCACTTGTTTGCGCTGAAAGGGTCTTCGGTGGCCATCGCGGCCGTGTCCGCGCTCCTCGCCGCGCAGGGTGCGCTGCCGGTTCCGGTCTTCCTGATGCTGGCAATTTTTTCCTTCGTGATCTTTGGCCATGTGGAACAGGTCAACAACGCAACCCATGTGCTGCAGGTGATCGGGCCGACACTGGACAA
>CALCQT010000443.1 GCA_937894825.1 uncultured Anaerolineaceae bacterium | reverse complement strand
GGGGGGCAAGCCTCTGGACTATCTGATCATCAACCACATGGAACCGATGACCGATGCGGGGAAATTCCTCTGGCTGGATTGGGACCGGGCACGCGTTCTGTCGCGTGACGATCATTCAGCCAGCGCCGAACACACCGCTTTCCGCAGAATTGGCCTAAGCCATGTCCGAAGGTTGGAGAAAACCGCGGATGGCTGGCGGATTACGGATCAGGTTAACCCGCTCAATTACTCGGCTATGCGAAATTCCCGCTATCGTTTGCACTGGCTGCTGGCAGATCAACCGTTTGAAGTGCGAGACGAAAATAACGGATTTTGCCTGAAAACAGCGTCTTTTTCGCTGCGTTTCTCATCACTTTCCACTTCGTCAGGAATGCTTGCACTGCAAGTGATCCGGGCCGGCGAAACGGTTTTCGCTTACAGGAATATGCAAGAAAAAGCAAAGATTCAGGCACTCTCCGGCTGGGTCTCTCCCACGTATGGCGAAAAAAGACCCGCACTGTCCGTGATTGTGACCGCATCCGCTCCGCCGCCTTTCGAAATCCGCAGCGAATGGCAATTTTGATATAGAGAGATTATGCACATTCTATTGATTCATCAGGCATTTGTTACCGGCGGGGATGCCGGCGGGACCCGGCATTATGAGTTCGCCCGTCATTTGATCCGCCATGGCCATCGCGTGTCCGTCATCACCAGCGACATCAGCTATCTGACCGGCATTCGCAAAAAAGACGCTCACAAAAAAGATGCGCGCAAAGAGGACACACACAAAGAAGACACACACAAAGAAGACGCGCGTAAAGAAGCCGTTGAACGGGCAGCCGGGAATCCAACGGAAGATTCCAATCTTCGCATTTACTATAGCTTCACCAGTTCCGGGCTGCATAAAGGATTTCTGCCGCGCCTCTTTTCCTTCTTCAGCTTCATGATATCGGCTTTTTTCACCGCGCTCTCCATTCCGGACGTGGATGTTGTCTGGGGAACCTCACCCAACCTGTTTCAGGCGCTGACAGCCTGGCTGAGCGCCCGCTGCAAACGCAGCCGCTTCCTGCTTGAGATCCGCGATCTGTGGCCGGATTTTGCCATTGAGCTGGGCGTGCTGAAAAACCCGTTCCTGATCGCCTGCTCGCGCGGACTGGAGACCTTCCTCTACCGGCATGCGGACCGGATCATCGTCAACTCCCCCGGTTTCATCCCGCATATACAGAAGAAAAGCGGTCAGACGCCAACCCTGATTCCAAACGCCGCCGACATTGCAATGTTCACTGCCACAGAGGCGGACCGTAAAGACTTCCGGCATCAACATGGTCTGGAGCACGCTTTTGTCGTTATGTACTGCGGCGCCCACGGGCCGGCCAATGATCTGAACGTCGTCTTGGATGCGGCCGAACTGCTTCGTGAGGACACAAACATTCGTTTCGTTTTCGTCGGCAGCGGCAAAGACAAGGTTCGGCTGGTTGAATCCGCAAAAAAACGGAATCTGGACAACGTCATTTTTATTCCGCCGGTTTCCAAAACGGACATGCCGCGCGTTATGGCAGCAGCCGACGCCGGACTGGCCATTCTCAAACCCATCCCGCTTTTCAAGACCACCTACCCCAACAAAGTTTTCGACACCATGGCTGCCGGGAAGCCGGTGCTCTGCCAGATCGACGGCGTGATCCGTGAGGTTATTGAAAAATACGACGCAGGGCTTTTTATCGAGCCGGGCAATCCGATCGCACTGGCTTCAGTTGTGCGGGAGGTTGCTGCGGCGCCCGC
>CALCQT010000442.1 GCA_937894825.1 uncultured Anaerolineaceae bacterium | reverse complement strand
CAGGGCAGGAATCAGTCGAACCATCATTCACACAGATGATTTCGAGCGCGGTCAAAGTCTGCGCGCATACACTATCGAGGCATGTTCGCAGGTATTTTGAGACATTATAAATGGGGATAAAAACAGATACCTGAGTTGGCTCCATAGAAACTTTCAATCGCTCGCCACGAGATTGCCCGGACGTTCATTTAAATTACGCATACCGCTTTGCGGACGGTCAAATTCCTCTTTTGCTGTTTCCAGCGCGGCAAATATCCCGTCGTCCATGTCGTAATACTGATAATCTCCCAACCGCCCCCCAAAAATCAAATCTTTCCGCTCCCTGGCCAGCAGTTTATATGCTTCAAACAGGGCGTTATTGCGCTGATCGTTAATCGGATAATATGGCTCGTCCGCCGGCGTCCAATCCCGTGCGTATTCCCGGGTTATGATTGTGAAATGATCGTTGGGAACTTCAGGCTGGAAGTGTTTATGTTCAATTATGCGCGTGAACGGAACGTCCCGATCGGTATAATTCATGACTGAACAACCCTGAAAATCATTTTTGGCGCTGTTTTTCCATTCGCTTTTGTCATCAATTTTTTGGGGATGTCCGGTTTCGAACGTAAGCCCGCGGTATTCGAGTGCGCCCAGCGCATAATTGAAAAACTGGTCGATCGGACCGGTATAGACTGTTTTCTCCACGATATCGGGGTTGGCGGCAATATAATCCGTATAGGCGGCGCCCAGGACGACAGGCAGTCCGCTCAGGAGGCCTTCAATCAACCGGTTGTATCCGCCGAAAGGGATCCCTTCGTACGGATCGTTAAAATAGCGGTTGTTATATTCAAATCGCAATGGAAGCCGCTTGATGATGCTCGCCGGTAACTCCTTACAACTTCTTCCCCATTGTTTCTCGGTATATCCGCGGATTAGTTTTTCATAGACATCGGTTCCAACCATCGAAATGGCCTGTTCTTCCAGGTTGCCGGGGCTTGTTATGCCGGCGCTGATAATCTGATCCTGTATGATTGCGTTTGCCTCTTCCGCGGTTGTGCATCCCCACATTTCATGGAATGTGTTCATGTTAAACGGCAGACTGTATTTTTTCCCACCGCAGACGGCAGTCACGGTGTGGACATAGCCATTGAAACGAACAAACTGATTGACATAGTCCCAGATTTCTTTCCGATGCGTGTGGAAAATATGCGCGCCATACCTGTGAATATTGATTCCGTTCAGATCCTGGCAATAAATGTTCCCGCCGATATGCGGACGTTTGTCAATGACGATGCATTTGTATCCGCGCTTTTTCGCCTCATAAGCGAAAACTGAACCGAACAATCCGGCTCCTACAATCAGATAATCAAATCTTTTTTCAGATTGCGTATGAGAACTTTTCATTGCTGCTTTGTTTTATACAGAATGTTTTTTATCACTTGGAATAGCAGCCATTTTTTGCTGGTCCGAAAATAATCCAGTTCTTGTTGCAGCGTTTTAATTTGCGCGTCTCGTCCATGGATTTCGAATGCGATCTCCTCCGGATTCATCCGTTCCAACTTTTCGCGGGGCAAAACGGAATCTCGATTTGAATCGGATCCGGCCACGGTCAGAATATTTTCTTTCAGTTCCAGTGAGACATCACGTGAGAGGTTGACTTCCAGATCATATAACGCGTATGCGATCATTTTTTCAAATGGAACGGGCACGATAGCCAGGTCGACGGCGAATTCATTTGACGCTGCTATCTCTGTCTGTTTAAGGGTGATCATTTGGTAATCGAGCTGTTGAAGATCCGGAATTGAAAGCTTGAACAATTCCTGTGCGGGATCTTCAAATCCCACCACAAATCCTCGCAAGTCATCGTCTGTCACCGTATCAGCGGCGATTTTTTCGAGCATACGATAATATTGAAAGCTCTCACCGTTTTTTCGTACGCGATATCCGCGGTAAGCGATTACAGTCCGAATCACTTTACAGATTGCCTGCTGACGCGAACGGATGGGAATATGGTACAGGGTACCGATACCTGTGCCAGGGATTTCTTTGTCATTCTGCAGCGAAAGGACATGATTTCCGGTTGATACTTTTAGATGACCGGCATATTTTTCGTAAATTTTCCGCGAAACAATAATTTTTCGATGTGTGGAAAGGATGGGTGGAATCCACAGCCTGCTTTGCAGGTTAAAGGGAGTATCAGAAAATGAGTCAGGAATACAATTTTTCCACTGCAAATAACGTGTACCGGGAAGATCTTCGAAAGAAGTCAGAATACCTTGCAGAGCCTCTTTAGAGTGAATTTGTATGAACTCATCCGCGTCAAGAAAAAATAAATAGTCGATATCCTGTTGAAATGCCAGCGGCAGCATAAAGTTCGATACTGCGGCATGCATTTTTGTCTTCGCCTCTAAAAAATGATAGAACCAGGTGGGATGTTCGGAAGCGGCCTTTTTCAGTAGTTCTGAAGTACCATCCTGTGATTGATGATCAACGATCCAGACGAAATCAAAAAGTGCATCAATGTGGCTCAGGAAAAGCGCAATGATATCTATCTCATCCCGAACCATCGTAATCAGGCCAAGCTTCATATTTCTCCATGCATTAGATCGAAACTGAACAACGGCATCAAATATCTTGAATGCAAATACTCCACATTTGAGCATTTGCATTCAGCGAACACGTTCTTCTCGAAAAAAGTGATTCGTAAAAATACTGTATTACTGTCCGGTAGTACATGGATTTACTGACACAATTAATATTGTGTAAAAATTTCCGGACAGACAGGCTCCGAAGAAAAAAGTACGATAAGAGAAAGGATATAAATCCAGGATTTCCTTTCAGGTAGAATGTTTATAAAAATTTATATATGCCGTGTAGCTTCCCTTCGTAAAGGGTCCTCATTTGAGAATTCTATTATAGCTCAATAATAAAAAGAATTGAATTATCGGCGCATGTATTTGGCAATTTGAAAACTCATTTCGGAGAAAACTATACAACAAGCCCGTTATAATCAAAAGAAGATTTCGCGTGTGCGTCAAAACAAAATCCCACAGGAGGCACGTCATCCCCGCCCAAAAATCATCGCTGCGCGTTGCCGCAGATTATGCGATCATCCTGATCTTTCTCATCCTCGGCATGGGCTCGTTAATCCGCTCCATGGGCGCGAGTTTTCTGTTCGTTCCCGGCGACCTGCTCGACGCCCGTTTTAACAACTATGTCCTTGAGCATGTCTGGCAATGGCTCAGCGGACGCGTTGACGCCTTGTGGGAGACAAATTTTTACTATCCCTATCCGATGGTTTTTGCCTTCAGCGACAATCTGCTTGGGTCGGCGCCTTTTTACGCCGCTGTTCGCGCGATCGGATTCAGTCGGGAGAGCGCATTTCAATTTTGGTATCTGTTCGGGTACCTGCTCAATTACCTCAGCGCGGCCTTTGTCCTGCGCCGGCTGCGCCTCAGCCCGCTCGCGGTCGGGACCGGCGCCTTCTTTTTCGCCTTCGGACTGCCGATGTTCGCGCAGGAGGGGCATCCGCAGCTGGTCTATCGTTGCTGTATCCCGCTGGCCTGCTATTTTCTGTGGTCCTTTGCCCGCCGTCCCCGGCTGTGGAAAACGCTGGTTTTTCTCGCCGCGCTGACCTGGCAGTTCTTTTTCACGGTTTATATGGGCTTTTTCCTGTCGTTGATGGCGATTGCGCTCTTCTGTGCGATTCCGTTTTGTCCGCCATCACAGACGCTGTCTGAAACCGCCGTTTTACCGCTCAAAGATGAGCCAGTTCTCCGGCGGACTATGAAAAAGGCGGTTGCGGCGCTGCGGTTTTGGCCGGGCAGGCTGAGGGATGCCTGGCGGAGCGCTTCTTCCCTGGAGAAGGTGTTTTGTTTGATGGGGTTCCTGTTCTGCCTGGCGCTGCTGTGGGCGCTTTTCGGTCCTTACCTGGCGGTCAGCAAATTATACGGCTTTGGCCGCGGCCGCGATGACGTTGCCAATGGACTGCCGCGACTGGGAAGCTATCTGATTGCCGACAGAGGTTTCTTCGGCCTGAAAGTATTGTGGGATCTGCCCTCACGTCACGAGCACCAGCTTTTTCCCGGTCTTGGCGTTTGCCTGTTGGTGCTGATCAGTCTGCTCTGGAAAAATCCGCCTGATCGGGCCGGTTTCCGCCGCAGTCATCTGATGATGCTGGGGCTGCTCATGCTGCTGACGCTTTCGGTCGGAGGGAAATCGCTCTATTTCTTTTTCTATGATTGGCCGGGATTCAACAGCATCCGCGCCGTCAACCGTATTCAACTGGCGCTGATGTGGCCGTTGGCGGTGATGGCTGCTTTCAGTATTGATGTCATACGCCGGGCGGACAGTGGCCGCTTCCGATTCGATATCGTGCTGGGGGTGCTGGTGGCGCTGACGCTTGCTGAATCGCTCTTCTATCCGCACGTCGTCTATTCCAAAATTGAAGGCCAGGAGCGGGTTGCGGCGTTGCGCCGGCAGACAGAAATGGCCATTGAAGCGTCCGGCGTTGCAGATCCGGTCCTGGTCGTTCGCCACAAAGAGGGTGATACCTGGATGGCGAATGCCATTGATACCATGCTGGTGTCACAGGAAACGGGTATTCCGACCATCAACGGGTATTCCGGCAATGGGCCGGCCTATCCCATCATGGAGTGGATGCACAGCTGCGAGACGCTGCCGGGCGCGTTGGATTTTTATTCGCTGAAGGCGGAGGAGTTCACCGGATTGACAGATCTGAACATTCGGCAGCGGATCATCCCGCTGAATTACATCGGTTGTGTGCCTGATCTGATCCGTTCGCCGTAGTCGCCTTTCTATGGGATATCTCTTCGCATATACAATCACCCTCCGGTAGGGGAGCGCATTGCGCTCCTGCTGCGCGTGAACACGTGCAGACATTGCGCTGTTATAATCAAGAAAAAATTACGCGTGCGTTTCAAAACAAAATCCGCACAGGAGGCGCGCCATTCCCGCCAAAAAAACATCGCTGCGCATTGCCGTGGACTACGCAATCATCCTGATCTTTCTGGCTCTCGGTATGGGTTCATTAATTCGTTCCATGGGCGCGAACCTGCTGCTGGTACCCGGTGACCTGATCGACGCCCGTTTCAATAACTTTGTGCTGGAGCACGTCTATCAGTGGTTCACAGGACGTGTCACGAGTCTGTGGGACACGCTCTTCTACTATCCCTATCCGATGACATTCGCTTTCAGTGACAATCTGCTCGGCTCGGCGCCGTTTTATGCCGCCGTTCGCGCAATTGGGTTCAGCCGGGAAACCGCTTTTCAGGCCTGGTATTTGTTCGGCTATCTGCTCAATTACCTCAGTGCGGCCTTTGTCCTGCGCCGGCTGCGCCTCAATCCGCTCGCCATCGGAACCGGCGCCTTCTTTTTCGCCTTCGGGCTGCCGATGTTCGCGCAGGAGAACCATCCGCAGCTGGTTTACCGCTGTTTTGTCCCGCTGGTCTGCTATCTCCTGTGGGAGTTCGCCCGCCGGCCCCGCTTATGGAAAGCGGTTCTCTTTCTGGCCGCGCTGACCTGGCAGTTCTATTTCACCATTTATATCGGCTTCTTTCTGGTGCTGATGCTGATCGTCCTTCTCTTTACCTTGCCATTTCGGATGCCTGTCGCCGGCATCGACGGAACCGGATCCGGCGCGGACCACAGCAATTTGCGCCGGCGGATCGTGCATGCGCTTCGTTTTTGGCCTGAACGGGCCGGAACGGCCTGGCGTCAGAGCGGCGCCGCGCAAAAGGTGTTTTTCCTGTTGGGGATCGCGTTCTGCCTGGTCATGCTTGTGCTGCTGTTCCGGCCATATCTGGCGGTCAGCGAGCTTTATGGGCTGGGTCGAAACAGGGATGAGGTTCGCAGCATGCTGCCGCGGTTGGGAAGCTATTTTCTGTCAGACAGCGCGATTTTTTCGGGCAATTTCCTGCCCACGATGCCGATGCGGCATGAACATCAGCTCTTTCCGGGCGTCGGCGCTGCTCTGCTGATTCTGATCGGGCTGCTCTGGAAGGGTCTGTCCGACCGGGATGGTTTCCGGCGCGGCCACCTGATTGCGCTGGGGGCTCTCATGTTGCTGACGCTTTGCGTTGGTGGGCAATCGCTTTATTTCCTGTTCTACCAGGCGCCTGGGTTCAACAGCATTCGCGCTGTCAGTCGTATCCAGCTGGTTTTCATGTGGCCGATGGCGGTGATGATCGGATTTGTCGCTGACGCGTTGTTGTCGGTGAAAAGCGCGGTTTTTCGCGGAAGACTGACCGCGGCGCTGCTGATCACATTGTTGCTGGCGGAGTCACTTTTGTATCAGCACATGAGCCATTCAAAAATTGAGGGTCAGGCCCGGGTTGATGAGCTGCATCGGCGGGCGGAGCTGGCTATTGAACGCGCCGGCGTTGCAGATCCGATTCTGCTGATCCATTGGAAAAGCGGTGATTCCTGGATGCTGACCGCGGTGGATGCCATGCTGGTTTCGCAGGAGATGGGCATCCCGACGCTCAACGGCTATTCGGGGAATGCGCCAAAGACTCCTTTCATGGAATGGGAGCAGAATTGTGAGACGCTGCCAGGCGCGTTGGACGATTATGGCATGCGCGCGGAGGCGTTCACCGGGTTGGAGGATCTGAACATTCGCCGGCGGATCATCCCGCTTCGTTTCCTCGAATGTGTGCCGGCCAGGATTCGCTTGCAGTAATCCAAATCTGTCATCTTCGTTTACATCCTGTAACTTCGAGGCGGAGGGATGACAGTACACAAGGGCATCTGCGAGATGTAACGAAGATGACACAATGGTAGTAATTTTCTACTTTTGACACCCAAGACAATAGTGATATGATCTAGACAAAAGAAATCATTGCAAAATGCCGCCGCCGGCTTTTGCGTTTCCCGGAGGAAATCATGAACGAAATGGGCAATATACGTTTTGGCACACTGACCATACTCCGCCTGCAATACCTTGGACATCACATCCATCGTTTCACGCACAGTTGGATGACAAAACACGTCTACACAAAATACTGGTACTGGCGTCTGCGCAACGAATGCTGGCCCTTTATGCGACGGAATACCGCCAAAACCATGCGGACTTTCAGCAGTCGGCCCACCTTTCTGTTGCTCACCTTTTTCCGCCCCGACGACACACTTGATCATTTTAAATCGACGCTTGATTCTGTCCAGGCACAGCATTATCCAAACTGGGAGTGGGTCATCTTTTGCGGCAGTGGACAGGCGGAGCGGATCCGGCAGTTGATCGTGAACGTGGATCGCAATCAACACATCCGGCTTATCCTGACGGACGGCCCGGAGGCCGTCGCGCTGCCTGATCTCCTGCGGGATGTTTCCGCCGAATTCATCGGCTTTTTGGGCGCTAACGATACGCTGGCTCCGTTTGCCTTGTTCGAAATTTGCCGTGCCCACAATCGGGACGCCGCCATTGATCTGTTTTTCTCGGATGAAGATCATCTGGATGAAAAGAACCGGCGGACAGACCCGTGGTTCAAACAGGAATACAGCCTGTACAACCTGCGATCGGTCGCCAGTTTGAATGCTTTTCTGGTGCTTCGCAAGGCACTGCTGCAGGAAATTCTTTCGAATGAGATTGATCAACCGAATTGGGCAAGCGGTCTGAATCGGGACCCCAATCTTTTTGACCTCAGTCTGCGGGCGGGCGAACGCCGCCCTCGTATCGGCCGGATTCCCACCATTCTTTATCATAACCGCCGCCAACGCAAGCTCAGTCAAAATGAAGACCGTCTGTTTGAACTGGATGAAGCGGAGACACAGGCCTTGCGCAGTCATCTGAAGCGGCAGAAGATTGCGGCGGAGGTTCTGCCAAACAATTATCCGGATACGTTCCGTGTGCGTTATGCCGTGCAAGGGCAGCCTTTGGTATCGATCATTATCCCGACGCGTGATCAGGTCGCCAGCCTGCAACGCTGTATTTCTTCCATACGGGACAAAACCACCTATCCGAATTATGAAATCCTGATTGCGGATGACAATGGACAGCTTCCTGAGACATTAGCCTGGTTTGCAGCGTTGGAAGCGGATCCTGACTTTCGCGGGGAAGTCGTGCGTTGGGACAAACCGTCCAACGCCGCCTGGATCTATAATGTGACCGCACGCCACGCGCGGGGTGAATTCCTGCTGTTTTTGTCCGATACCATGGAGGTGATCTCGCCGGATTGGATCGAAGAACTGCTTGGGTTGGCGCAGCAGCCGGATGTCGGCGCGGTCGGAGGGAAGCTGTTCACACCCGCCGGCAAGCTGCAGCACGCCGGCACGGCCTGGGAACACTTGCGGCAATTGATTTTCTTCAACCCGGCCGAAGGTATGGACGGAACGCATCCCGGCTATTACGGATTTACGCGGAAAATTCACAGTGTCCGCGTGTTGTCCGGCGGCTGTCTGATGGCGGAACGGGCCCGTTTTGAACAGGTCGGCGGGTT
>CALCQT010000441.1 GCA_937894825.1 uncultured Anaerolineaceae bacterium | reverse complement strand
GAAATTGTTTGAATGGCGCCCAATTTTCCGGCTTGTATAATTCCGATCCGATCGCACATGGCTTGCATCTCCGAAAGCAGGTGGCTGGAGACGAAAACGGTTATGTCTTCTTCATGTGCCAATTTTTTCAGATCGTTGCGCAGTTCATGGATTCCTGCCGGATCGAGACCGTTGGTCGGTTCATCCAGAATCAAGAGCGCGGGGCGGTGAAGCAGTGCCTGTGCGATTCCCAGTCGCTGCCGCATGCCGAGCGACCAGGTTCCAACTTTTTCGTGAATGCGGTCCTTTAGGCCGACAATTTCTGCCATTTCGGCAATCCTATTTTGCGAGATGCCGGGAATCATCCGGGCATAATGTTCCAGATTCTGATACCCTGTCAAATAGCGGTATAACTCCGGATTTTCAATAATGGCGCCGACATTCCGGATCGCTTTTGAAAAATCTTTTGTAATGCTATGCCCTTTGATAAGAATATCACCCTGTGTAATCTTTATCAGTCCGACCATCATGCGGATGGTGGTTGTCTTGCCTGCTCCGTTAGGCCCCAGAAAGCCGAACACTTCTCCGGCGGGAATATCAAAGGTGAGATCGTCGATGATGGTCTTTTGGTTTATTTTTCTGATGGCGTGTTGGAATTGTACGACCGGGGTTTGAATCATATTTCTGTCTCCTTCTCGCGGATATTTGAGTTTCTTTCTCCGCGTTTTCAGGATAATTGTATAGATCCAAATTAAACGGATGGTAAACAGGAGACAAACCTGGTGTGAATTTTTCTCAGTTTTTTACTAATTTTGTTAGGGTCGTATTATTTTTTAATAAAGGTGCCGGTAAAAAAGAAAACAAATCTGATCACAATGTTGGGGTGGGAAAAAAATCTATGATGTTTTAGACCGGCACTATCAGTTTTCTATCCTATGCTTATGATTTCTTTTTTGTGCCAGGTAATTGCGCGATGATGTCTCTGATTTTGGCGCAAGAATCCGCGAACTTTTCCCGCTCATCGGAGGGTAAATCCAGTTCCAGAACTGCTTTGATCCCGTCTTGGCCGATAACGGCAGGCACACTTGCCTAAAATCCTTCCTGCCCCCATTCACCTTGTAAGTAAACTGATACAGGCATGACGCTGTCTATTCCCTGAAAGAGGGCGCTCACAATCTTACACGTCGCTGCCGCAATGCCGAACTCAGTCGCCCCTTTCCCATTCACGATGCCATAACCGGTACGGGTGGTTTGCAGCACGATCGCGTCCAAATCCGGCGGATCGACTTCACCTGACAGGCTCGCAAGGTATTGTTTGAGCGGAACACCCTCGACAGTCACGTGCGACCATGGGACCATCTGTGAATCACCGTGTTCCCCCATACAGAACGCATTTATATTCGCCGGCTTGATTTTCAACGCATCTGCGAGAATCCGCTGCAAACGGGCAGAATCCAGCGCAGTGCCGGTGCCGATGACCCGGCTGGGTGGAAACCCACTCTTTTGATAAATATAATTCGCGATGACATCCACCGGATTGGAAATAACAACGAAAATCCCCGAAAATCCGCTGCGAATGACCGGATCAATGATCGTGTCCATGATCGGAAGCGTTTCCCACAGCATTTCGGGCCGCGTCATCCCTTTTCGCGGTTGCACACCGGCTGAAATCACAATGATATCTGCACCCACACAATCCTGATACTCACCCGTCCGGATTTGCACCGGGCGTGACAGATGGGGTAACGTATCCCGCAAGTCCTCCGCGTGCCCTTCCGCCTTATCCCGATCGATATCGACCAGAATCAGCTCATTCAGTAACTGTTCTCGAACCAGCGCCAGGGCACAGTGGGAACCCACATGACCCACGCCGATAATTGCGACTTTGCGTAATTTTGTTTGCATCTTTCTTTTCCAGTCATTTATAAAAAAGGGACTCTCTTTTAGGGAATCCACCCTTGATGTTCGAATTATTTCTATCGGGCGTAACAATCCAACAGTTCCTGCCGGGTGATGGTGCGGCGCGCTTCCCCTTGCAGATCCATCGCGATTTGGCCGCGATCCAGCAGCATCAGCCGGTTGCCGGTCTGAAGTGCGGTGGCGATGCTGTGTGTCACCATGATTGTCGTGATCTGGCCTTCGGAGACGATCCGTTCCGTCAGTTCGGTCACGCGGGTGGCACTCTGCGGGTCCAGCGCGGCGGTATGTTCGTCGAGCAACAGCAGTTTCGGTTTCACCATCGTAGCCATCAGCAAGGTGATGGCCTGGCGCTGCCCGCCGGAGAGCAATCCGATGCGTGTGTTCATGCGGTTTTCCAGCCCAAGGCCAAGCGTAGACAATTGTTCACGGAAAAAAGCCCGATCCTGTTTGGTCGTGCGGTGCAACAAGCTCCTGCCGGTCCCGCGCATATAGGCGATGGCGAGATTCTCTTCAATCGTCATATTCGGCGCCGTGCCGGTCAGCGGATTCTGGAAGACGCGCCCCACCAGCAGCGCCCGGCGATGCTCCGGCAGAAAAGTGACATCCTGCCCTTCGAGCAGGATCGTCCCGCTGTCCGGGAAGAGACTGCCGGCGATTAAGTTGAACAGCGTCGATTTGCCGGAGCCATTTCCACCCAGTAACGTCACAAATTCACCGTCTTCGATCGTCATCGCGAATTGGTCCAGTGCGATTTGTGCATCCGGCGTGCCTTTATTAAACTCTTTGCTGAGCGAATGAATTTCAAGCATGATTGGCTCCGTTTCTGCGGATCTGTTCGCGCAGCTGCAATTTTTTTCGGAAAGTCGGCACAGAGATGGCGATGGCGACGATCAACGCTGAGATCAGTTTCAGGCTGGAGGCGGGCAGATTGGTGGTCAGGATTGCCGCGATGATCAGGCGATAGGCGACCGCTCCGGCGACCGCTCCGAGCAAGCCGCGCAGCACGCTGTTGCTTCTGATCAGCATTTCACCGATAATGAGCGAAGCCAGCCCGACCACGACCATCCCGGCGCCCATGTTGATATCCACGGACTGTTGGAGTTGGGCGACCAGTCCGCCGCCCAGGCCGATCAGGGAATTGGCGAGCGCGAAGCCGACAATTTTGGACATATCCGTGTCTATGGACGAGGCGCGGACCATTTCGGCGTTATCCCCGGTGGCACGGATCGAAAGCCCCAGTTGTGTTTTGAAGAAAAAGACCAACGCCAGGAGGATGATCAGCGCTAAAGGAATTAACAAAACCAGGCGGAACCCTGGGCGGGAGAGGATGGATTCTTCAATGGGCGTAAAAATGTTGCGATACTGCAGCAAAGGCAGGTTGGATCGATTCATCATCACCGCAAGATTGATGGAATAGAGCCCGGTCATGGTCAGAATCCCGGAGAGGATGGGCTGAATGCCGCATTTGGTTTGCAGCAGTGCGGTGATGACGCCGGCTGCCGCTCCGGCTAGCATGGAAGCGGGGATCCCAAGATAAGGCATCCCGTTTATGACGCACAAAGCGGAAGCGGCAGCGCCCAGCACAAAGCTGCCGTCTGTCGTGAGGTCCGGGATGTTGAGGATGCGGAAAGAAATGAAGATGCCAAAAGTGAAAATTGCGTATATGAATCCCAATTCCATGGCTCCGAAAAATGCGGTTGCGCTCATTCGCTCATTATCTCCTTTTGCTCTTTTGGGTTCTCCCGGCTTTGTGGAAAACCAGGAGAACCTTTTGTTTTTTTATTCGGAAAGATTTCAAAAATCCGATTTTTCTTGGTTTATTCGATGATCAAAAATGTATCCAACACATCCTGCGGCAGTGTAATCCCGATTGCTTCGGCCGTGGTTGTATTGACAATTTTTGCGTATTCATTGACGACTTCGATCGGGTTTTCTGCGATCGTCTCGCCATCGATCAGCCGTTTTAGTATGGCGGCGACCTGTTTGCCGAGAATATCATAGTCGATTCCCACCGTGGCAAAACCACCGTCAATGATCATTGAGTCCGCCCCGGCATAGACGGGCAGTCCGGCTTTGATCGCTTCCGCGGCCAGTGTCGGCATGGCTGACGCGACCGTATTGTCATTGGGCGTGAAAATCGCATCCACGCGGCCGGTCAGCGATTGAGCAGCCTGAAGCAACTCGCTGCTGTTGGTGATGGTCGCTTCGATATATTTTAAGTCATTCGCATCACAAAACGCTTTTGCCCGTTCAATACTGGATACAGCGTTGACTTCGCCGATGTTATAGACAAAACCGAAAGTTTTCGCATCCGGGGTCAGTTCCGCGGCCAGCTCAAAGATATTCTCAATCGCGATGGCGTTGGATACGCCGGTGATGTTTTTATCCGCGACATCAAGCGAGGTGACCAGGCCGGCATCGACCGGATAGCTGACGGCGGCAAAGACGATCGGGATGGTCTTTGTGGCGGCAGCGGCGGCCTGCGCAGGGCCGGTCGCGATGGGGACGATGAAGTCAACTTCGTCGCCCACGAATTGGCTGATGATGGTGTTGATGTTGGCAGCGTCACCTTGCGCATTCTTATAATCGACGGTGATTTTGCCGTTCAGGCCAAGTTCATCCAATTCCGCCAGGATCGCTTCACGGATCTGATTGAGTGAGGTGTGCTCCATTGGCTGTACCAGACCAATTTTGATTTTCTCTTCCGGTTTCGGGATGAAGCCGGAAGCGGTCAATAATAAGACGAGACTAAGGAGCACCAGGCGTAATGACATTAATTTTTTCATGATGAGTTCCTCCGTGAAGCCTCATTTATTCGACAGTGATAAATTCATTCAGCTGTTCTTCTGAAAGCTCAATGCCGATCGCCTGTGCCGTGGTGGTGTTGATGATTTTGGCATAGTCATTGACGACTTCGACCGGATTTTCCGCAATGGTCTCGCCATCAATCAGCCGTTTCAGCAGCGCCGCGACCTGTTTACCGAGGATTTCATAATCAATGCCGACCGTGGCGAACCCGCCGTCAATCACCATGGAGTCCGCACCGGTGTATACCGGCAGTTTGGCTTTGATCGCTTCGGAGGCCAATGTGGACATGGCCGAGGCGACCGTGTTATCGATGGGTGTGAAGACCGCATCCACCCGTCCGCTCAGCGACTGTGCGGCCTGGAGCAGTTCACCACTGTTGGTGATGGTCGCTTCAACATATTTCAGCCCGTTGGCGTCGCAATAGGCCTTGGCCCGTTCAATATTCGAGACCGAGTTGACTTCGCCGGTGTTATAGACAAAGCCGAATGTTTTGGCCTCCGGGGTCAGTTCGGCAGCCAGCGCGAAAATGTCTTCGACCGGGATGGCGTCGATAACGCCGGTGATGTTTTTATCGGTAACATCTAATGCGCTGACCAGACCGGCCGCTACCGGATCGCTGACGGCAGCGAAGACGATCGGAATGGTCTTTGTGGCGGCTGCGGCTGCCTGCGCGGTGCCGGTGGCGATGGGGATGATGTAATCCACTTCATCGCCGACGAATTGGCTGATGATGGTGTTGACATTGGCGGCGTCTCCTTGAGCGTTTTTATAATCAATGGAGACTTTATCGCCTAATCCGAGCACTTCCAACTCTGCCAGGATGGCTTCACGAATCTGGTTGAGCGAAGTGTGTTCGACGGGTTGGATCAGACCGATTTTGATGGTTTCTTCCGGTTTCGGGGCGAAGCCGGCCAACAGCGCAGAGAGCGACAGGACAAGAAACAGCAGGACGATTGACTTTTTCATGATGATTCTCCGTTTGATTCTTCCGATCGATTCGAAAGAATCGTGATAAATTTTCCGCCGGCTGTTGGTCCGGGGTTGAAAGACAGATCCTTTTGGTGCAGTGCAACTTGCATCAGAAATGAAAAAAAGCCTGTCCAAAACAAAGGACAAGCTTGAATAAGCCGCGGTGCCACCTTTTTTGATCGAATACCAAAACGATCCTCTCAGAGGGATGCCAACACATCCCCGGCCCTGTAACGTGGGCTGACGTCTCAGATACTCAGGCTGACGCCCTTTCACTTTGCCCTTGGCGGTCCATTTGCCGTATTGCTTTCTGCCGGGTTCTCACCTTCGCCGACTCTCTGTCAAGTGCCTATACGGTTTGATCTCCGCTTCAACGGTTTGTTTTTTTCAACTGCTTGCAGTCTATCAGATTCTTCGAGGGCTGTCAAGGGACTGATTGTTGACTGTTGTTGACAAACCGACAAAAAAAGCGGACAATAAAAGAAGACAATATTTCTGTGTCAGTTATGCGTAACCTGCAATCTGAATAACGAGTTTGCGATCTGAATAGAGGGAGGATCGATCAATGGATAATATCGTTATTGCCACAAATGAACTGACGAAAATATACAACAGAACAAATTCAACTTCATACGGGTTCCTGTCAAACTCCAGGAAAACGAAGATTCCTTCTGTTTTGGCGGTAGACAGGGTCAGTTTTAGTATTAATGAAGCGGAGTCAGTGGCGTTAATTGGCCCGAACGGAGCCGGAAAATCCACGATCTTAAAAATGCTTATCGGTATCCTGTATCCCACCTCTGGTACAGCGAAAGTGTTGAACTTCGTTCCGTGGAAAAACAGAAGAGAGTTAGCCCTGCAGATTGGCGTAATTTTTGGTCAAATTAACGCCCAGAGAGAATTTCGACTTATTCGGAGAAATTTATCATGTCTCGAAGCGAGAGAGGATCAGCAGAATAAGCGATTTGATTGACTTTTTTAAATTAGACGATTTCATGGATAGTCCTGTCAGAAAACTTTCATTAGGTCAAAGGATGCGGTGTGAGCTTGCGACGACTTTGTTGCATAACCCTAAAATGCTTTTTTTAGATGAGCCGACGATTGGTTTAGATATCGTGATCAAGTACGAAATACGCGACTTAATAAAAAAGATCAACCAAAGTCAGAGAACAACGATTTTGCTTGCGTCTCATGATACCAATGACATTGAGTCAATCAGTCAAAGGGCGCTGATTATCAATAGTGGCAGAATTGTGACGGACGCACCCCTTAAAGCGTTGATTGAAAACCATATATCAAGACGGGAACTATCAATCATGTTTGATAATCAAAAAAAAGAATACGTGCCAATAGACGGCGTTGATATTATTGACAGAAGCGATCATGAAATGCGGCTGTCATTTGAGATTTCTCAGACTTCAATTGAAGAAATCTTAGTGTCTTTAACAAATGCCTTCACGATAACAGACTTGGGGGTTAACATGCCAAGCATCGATTCCGTGATACGGGACATGTTTTCTAAAATGAGCCTGGAAGGTTAAAATGAAAACTTACATCAAAACCTTTTCCTTCAGCATCCTGCAACAGGTAAAACATATCGGTGACAGTCTGATAAGCAGAGTTAGTTTAGTTTTATTTATATTGATTTTTGTTTCGCTTTGGAGCAGCACATACTACCTCACGCAGTCTGGTGAAATAGGAGGATTTACATTAAAACAATTGATTTGGTATTTTTCGATTACCGAAGCACTGCTTTTGGCACGTTCCCGAATTTGGGGCGAGATCAGCAGGGATGTCAAGAGCGGTGATATTGCATATAACCTGTCGAGGCCGTATTCATATCCGGTTCTTCTTCTGTTTAAGGCACTCGGAAACAATATCTTTTTTTTGTTCATCAACTTAATAATTTCCGGAATCCTTGCATTCGCTTTTACGAAAACAATTCCGGGTAATCCATTTTCATGGATTTCTTTTCTTCTTTTGGCAATCCTTGGTCAAATCGTAGATGTCCTAATCAACATCATCATTGGTCTGCTTGCCTTTTTCTTTGAAGAAGTTGAACCATTTTATTGGATCTACGATAAGCTTATCTTTACGCTCGGCGGTCTGTTCATTCCGCTTGATTTTTTCCCCGATTGGATACAACGTATCGCTAAAATCCTTCCGACGCAGGCAATACTATATTTACCTGCCCGAACATTTGTGACGGCAGATGCACAGATTGCTGAAAATGCTTTTTTTCTGCAAGTCATCGTGGTTGTACTTTGTTTATTCGTCGGTCTGATCATCTGGCCAATAAGCTTGCGGAGATTGGAAATCAATGGCGGCTAATAATTTAAGTTGGGTAAAAAACTATATAAAAAAGAACCTGCGATCCCAGTTTCAATTTAAAGTTGCTTTGGCAACCCAATTGATTGGAATGATCATCGAAGATGTTCTTCTGCTGTTTTTTTGGTATATGTTTTTTGAAATTCAGCCGGAAGTATATGGCTGGAAATTTACCGATCTGGCGTTTTTGTATGCCTTGGTTACGGTTGGATTTGGTCTTGCTAATGCCTTTTTTGGCAATTGCACGCGAATAGCGTCTATTGTATACACAGGGGAACTCGATTATTACCTGTCTATGCCTACACCGACCCTTCTGCATTTATTGATATCTCGATCCTCAATTTCGGCGTGGGGCGACATTCTTTTTGGCGTACTGATATTTATTTTGATTGTTCCAATTACCGTTACGAATATGGTCTTATTTATTGGCGGGG
>CALCQT010000440.1 GCA_937894825.1 uncultured Anaerolineaceae bacterium | reverse complement strand
CCCAGCGACACGCCATTTTCCTCATTAAGCAGCCAGGCCGCGAGCAGCAATGCCAGCGCATAAAGGAAGGCCCGGATCCAGGGGTTGCCGAAGGGTTCACTCCAGCGATGAAAAATGTATAAATAAATCGGCAGGAAACAAATCAGCGCGGCAGCGATCCGGCGCAGCCAGCGCTTGCGCGCTTTCAATCGCGTCACCGGTTCAAACAGGGCCGGTTTCCACATCAACAAACTGACAAACAGTATCCCGCCGGCCAGCAATCCGCCGATCACCAGGAACGAAACCACAACCTGCCCTTTGGAAAGAAATTCCGCATAGCGCTGGAATACTGCCCGGGCACATTGCACGCTCAGAAAAAGCAGCGCCAAACTGAAGAAACCCTGACGGAATGAAATTGTTTTCTTTGTTGTCATGATTCCGGGTCGCCCTGCCAGTTTTTCAGAATTTCCTTCACCGAACGCGTCATCTCCAAGGAAAAGTCAGCCGTGAATTTCCGGATGTAATTATGCTGTCCGGGGTTCAACCGTGCCAGCGGATTTACAGCCTCCGCATCCACAATTGTTTCCCGTTCCGGGATGGAGACCAGCGCCGCGAAATCCGCGTCGTTCAGCCTGCGGTACCGGTTGGCATACACCACCGCCCGGCCATCAAACAACCGTTCAACCGGTTTCCGGTCCATCTGCTGCTGCGTCGGATAACCAAAACACAGCATCCCGATCGGAGCAGCCCATTGCGGCAGCGCCAACAGGGCCCTGACCTTTTCATAATTTTCAATAATATCGCCGATATAGCAGGAACCCACGCCCAGCGACTCCGCCGCAACCACAGCGTTCTGCGCCGCGATCAGCGCATCCATGCAGGCCAGCAAAAAGTCACCTTCGGCCGGATAGCGCGGCTGCCGCCCGAACGTCTCACAGGCGGATGACACGTCAGAAAAGCGGAAATAATCCATCCAGCGCTGGTAATCAGCCAGGAAAACCAAAACAAACGGCGCCTGCGCGATGAACGGCTGATGGTCACAGAGCAGCGCCAATTCGTCTTTCACCGGCTGCTCGGTCACATCAATGATAGAATAAAGCATCATGGCGCCGGCGGACGGCGCGCGCAATGCGGCCCGGATGATTTCCTGTTTGACAGCTTCCGGCAACGGTTCTCCGGTATACTTCCGGACAGATTTTCGATTTTTCAGGATTCGGATGGTCTCATTCATAATGCCATTTTAACCGTGAATCCATTTTTTGATGTGAAAGACAGACGGCGAAAAATTATTGATGATGCAAGAAAAACAGCCTCAGGTACAAATTTATACGGACGGCGCCTGCAAAGGCAATCCCGGCCCCGGCGGTTACGGCGTGATCCTGCTCTATGGCGAACGGAAAAAAGAACTTTCCGGCGGCGAGGCGAACACGACCAACAACCGGATGGAATTGATGGGCGTGATCGAAGGGTTGAAAGCACTCAACAAACCCTGCCAGGTCACGCTTTATTCCGACTCCAAATACGTGGTCGATATGGTTGAAGGCGGTTACCTGATGCGCTGGAAACAAAATAACTGGATGCGCAACAAAAAGGATCCGGTCAAAAATGTGGACCTGTGGGAACAGGTGCTGGCCTTGCTGCAAAAGCACACCGTGAAGATGGTCTGGGTCAAGGGGCATGCCTCCAACCCCTGGAACAACCGCTGCGATGAGCTGGCGGTCGCTGCGGCCGCCAAATTTCAGTAAGCGAAATTGCGCCAAAGGCGCAACGGGCGATCGTCCCCGAAATACCGCGGGCCTCGTTTTTCACTCCGGCTTCACAAAACTCAATTTATACATCCCGCCCTTCCACAGCAGTTCCAGGCGGACATCCCGCATTTCCTTCGGCACAAATTCAACCGGAGCGCAGGTCAGGTCCGCTTTGTCCATTTCATCATAGTAATTTGAGACGAAAGGCATTTTCTGATAAATATTCCGCACCCAGCGATCCGTTTCATCAATAATCACGATCCGCGTCCCAGGTTTCGCAACGCGGATCAACTCCGCCACAGCGGCCTGTTTGTCATTGAAGAAATTGATCCCGCCGATGTGAAAGACCACGTCAAACTGTTCGTCCGTATAGGGCAGAATTTCCCCATTGCCCTGCGCCAATTCGGCTGCAAAACCCCATCGCTTCAGGTTCTTCCGGCATTGGCTTAACATACCGGCGGAGATGTCCAGTCCCCAATAGTCCGCCTCCGGCGCCTTTTTATGCAGATAAGCCAGATTATCCCCGGTCCCGACCGACACTTCCAGCACCCGGTCATGATCGGAAATTTCCAGGTCCCCGAGCAGCGTTTCGATTCCGTGATTGGCAAAAAGCTGCGTGAGTTTTGCGCCGACGCGATAAAGAAAGGAAATCCGGTCATAAAAATGCATATATTTTTTATTCAGGCCAGATATCGCTTCTTCCTGAATAAAGACGGGGATTCCGTCGATCACCGGGTATGGATGGGTTTCGCTTATGAGTTGTCCGCTTTCAAACCGAAGCGGCTGTTTTGTCAGCGGATCACAATAGGTATTGATGTGTTCAATATTCATAACAATCCCTCTTTGGAATAAAAAAATCAAATGTACCGGGCGGCACATGCAGTCCGGACTCCAGCAACTTCTGTATCACCAACAGCCGTGTCAGCTTGCGCTCCGGCGGAGCCGGGAATAGCACCTCATCCAGCAAAAAATTCGAGGCAAGCAAAATCGTTTCGCTCAATTCCAGCGGATCGGCGCATTGGAAAATTCCTTCATGGATACCCTGTTCAATAATCCGGGCCATTTCGGGGGCCAGGTCCATCGAAAAGGCAGCCAGCGATTTGTAATGATAGATTTCATCGCTTAATCCATGCAGCGCATCCACAAATTTGCCATTCTCTTCGATGTAATTTCGAAGTTTTGTCAGCGCCCGGTTGAATTTTTCAATTGCGGATAAGTCTTCATCCACAATAATCGGCCCGATCAGTTCAACGCTTTGTTTTGACAGATTTTCGATCAGTGCTTCCAGAACCTGCTCTTTTGACGCGAAATAATAATAAAAGGTTCCTTTGGCCACACCCGCCGCTTTTACAATGTCCTCCACCGACGTTTTCTCAAACCCTTTTTCCCGAAAAAGCGCGGCGGCTGTCGCAATAAATTCCATCCGGCGTTCTTCCGGCGCTCTGCTGACTCTGGCCATCCCAATATCTCCTTCTATAATATGACTGACGGTCAGTCATATTATAGAACAACGAACACCATCCGTCAAGGACGATTGATAGATTTCATCATTCCAAACGCCTGCCATGAGTCAAGGCACAGGCCTTAATGATATACTTTGGGATATGTTCAATCAGGGGACCCTCTTATTTCCCGCGGCCGCACTGTCGGTCACGGACGTCAACCGGCAGGTGAAAGACCTGCTGGAACAGGACCTGATCCTGGAAGACCTCTGGGTACAGGGAGAAGTGTCCAACCTCTCCACGCCTGCCTCCGGGCATGCCTATTTCACCCTGAAAGACGAAAAAAGCAGCCTGAAATGTGTCATCTGGCGCAGCAGTCTGACCGGCACCGCGCGTTCTGCGCTGCAAAACGGCAGCGCGGTTGAAGCGCACGGCAAAATCGGCGTCTACGAGCGGGACGGCATCTATCAGCTTTACGCGGATAAGGTCCGTCCGGTCGGACAAGGCAGACTGTTTGAGGAATTCCTGCGGCTTAAAGAAAAACTGGAAAAAGAAGGGCTGTTTGACCCTGCGCGCAAGCGGGCCTTGCCCTCAATGCCCCGCCGTATCGGCATTGTGACCTCTCCGAGCGGAGCCGCGCTGCAGGATATGCTGAACACCATCCGCAACCGCTGGCCGCTGGCTGAAGTGCTGATCGCTCCGGCTGCCGTTCAGGGCGCCACCGCCCCGGCTGAATTGACCGAGGCTTTTGATCGTTTGGAACAGAAGCGCCCGGATGTGATCCTGATCGGTCGCGGCGGCGGATCGCTGGAGGACCTGTGGGCATTTAACGATGAGCAACTGGTCCGCCGTATCGCCGCGAGCGCCGTCCCGGTTGTCAGCGGGGTAGGCCACGAGACGGATTTTTCGCTGGTGGATTTCGCCGCTGATCTGCGGGCGCCGACTCCGACCGGAG
>CALCQT010000439.1 GCA_937894825.1 uncultured Anaerolineaceae bacterium | reverse complement strand
CCCGGCTCAAGGCGCAGGAAGATCCCTATGTCAAACTGGCCCGAGCCTCACTGGAGCATTATCTGACCCATCGCGCCTTTCTGCAGCTGCCGGACGGTCTACCGCAGGAGATGCTCACGCGCCAGGCAGGCGTGTTCGTCTCACTGAAAAAGCATGATCAGCTGCGCGGCTGCATCGGCACGATTTTTCCCGGCACGGCCAACATCGCCGAAGAAATCATTATGAATGCCGTCTCGTCCGGAACCAACGACCCGCGCTTTCCGCCCGTCTCCCGCGAGGAACTGGCCGATCTGGTTTACAGCGTGGACGTGCTTTCGCCGCCGGAACCGATCCCCTCAGCAGAGATGCTGGATGTGAAACGATATGGCGTGATTGTATCCAGAGACTACCGGCGCGGACTGCTGCTGCCGAATCTGGAAGGGGTCGACACAGTCGAAGAACAGATCGCCATCGCGTTGCGAAAAGCCGGCATCCGCGAAGATGAGCCGTATGAATTGGAACGGTTTGAGGTCGTACGGCACCAATGAAGATCACCTGTCAGCTTTGTTTTCACCATTGCGCGTTGGCCGAGGGGCAGACCGGTTTTTGCGGCGCCCGACGCAATATCGACGGAAAAATCCGCAGCATCAATTATGCTGAATTGACCGCCATCGCGCTGGATCCGATTGAAAAGAAGCCGCTGAAGCGCTTCTTTCCGGGCAGCCAGATCCTGTCCGTCGGCAGTTACGGCTGCAATCTGCATTGCCCTTTCTGTCAGAACAGCGGCATTTCCCAAACTTTCGGCCCCCATCCCCGCACCACCAAAGTGCTGCCGGAAGCGCTGATCGCCGAAGCGCTGGCGCTGAAGGAACGTGGAAACATCGGGCTCGCCTACACCTACAACGAACCATTTATCAGTTATGAATACGTGTATGACTGCAGCCGGCTGGCGCATGAAAACGGGCTGAAAAACGTCCTGGTGACCGCCGGAACGGTTGAAGAGGCGCCCCTGTTGGAGCTGCTGCCCTGGATCGACGCCATGAACATTGACCTGAAAGGGTTCACGCAGGATTTTTACAAAAAAGTTTATGGCGATCTGGAATCGACCAAGCGGACGATCAGGCTCAGCGCCCCGCGCACCCATGTCGAAATCACCACCCTGGTGATCCCGGGCGAAAACGACTCGGAAGCGGAGATCCGTGAAATGACCCATTGGGTCGCGTCGGTTGATCCCGAAATTCCTTATCACTTGACACGCTTTTTCCCGCAATTCCATATGGCGGATCGGGATCCGACCGATGTGGCGGCGCTGTTCCATTTGGCCGATGTGGCGCATGAAAATCTTGCATATGTTTATACCGGAAATTGCTGACCGGAATCATAAAATCATAATCCATCCCGGAATGGCCTTATAATCAGTCACGGCCCATGCGGTGCGGGCCAGACCGAATATATGAGGAGAGAAAGGCGATGGATTCCAGCGCACCAATTGGTATTTTTGATTCCGGCGTAGGCGGGCTGACAGTCATGCGCAAACTGATCGCCCAAATGCCGCATGAAAATGTGGTGTACTTCGGTGATACGGCCCGGGTCCCCTATGGCAACAAATCCAAAGAGACCGTCCTGCGCTACACGCACCAAATCATCCGCTTTTTACAGACCAAGAATGTCAAGGCAATCATCATCGCCTGCAATACAGCCAGCGCCTTTGCCCTGCATGAAGTCGAAAAGGCGTACCCATTGCCAATCCTGGGCGTGATCCAACCCGGTGCACAAGCCGCCGTAAACGCCAGCGCGGCTCATCAGACCAGCGGGAATCGGATCGGGGTCATTGGGACCTATGCCACCATCGGCAGCCGGGCCTATGAAACGCTGATCAAAAAGATTGATCCAGAGAGCCAGGTATTCAACCAGGCCTGTCCATTGCTGGTGCCTTTCGTTGAGGAGGGTCTTTTGGAAGATCCGCTGACCGACGAAATCATTGCCCGTTACCTGTCCGGTCTGAAAGCGCAAGAAATCGATACGCTGGTGCTCGGCTGTACCCATTATCCGTTGCTGCGTCCTGCGATCGAACGGTATATGGGAGCGGCGGTGACCTGCATTGATCCGGCTGAAGCTGTCTCGCAGCAACTGCAGAATGTTCTGGAGACTGCCGGTCTGCTGCGGCAGGTTGGGGACGCCGGCGCGGCGCCACATTACGAGTGCTATGTCAGTGACGCTGCGGAAAAGATGACTGAATTTGCCAACCGGATCCTGCCTTTTCAAATCGAAAACGTGCACAAAATCAATATTGAAACCTATTGAACCAGTGAGAAGCACGGTTCTGCAGATGTTATACTATGGATATGGGTGTCAAAAGCCGAATCACGGGTTGTAATGTCCGCCTGCGGCGGACCGGACAGCGCATCGCGAAGCATGTGCTGTCCCTACAAACACATATGTAGGGGGCACTGGCGCTCTGAGATGTGCTCCCGCTATATGCCATTGTTGAAGGACACTTTTTACTTTTGACACACGTATCATTAACGAATGATCACAATAACATTTTGTCATAATTTGAAAAGAGGAATCTATGGAAACACGCAAAGCGATTGCTATCAGAAAATCTGTCCGCAGTTTCACCAATGAGCCGATTTCAGAGGAACAGGTTCAGGAATTAATTGCAGCCGGCTCAGCCGCACCGGTCGGCATGGGCGCTCACCAGACTGTCAAAATCACCGTAATCCAGAATGATGCGCTGATTGAAGAGCTCCGCAACCTGATCGAAAAGGCTGCCGAACGGACCAATTTCAACCCGTTTTATTCCCCCAACCTGCTGATAATTGTATCCTGCCAGGATGATCCTTCCGCCCGTGGACGGGACATTTCCAACGCCAGTTGTGTAGTCGAAAACATGCACCTGGCCGCCACAGATCTCGGCCTGGGAAGTGTTATCCTTTGGGGCTGTATCAAGGTCATGGCCGAATTGCCCGACATTCACGAATTGCTGCAAATCCCGGCAGATTTTGTCCCGCTGGTCGGACTCGCGGTTGGTCACACCACAGAAGCGATCGACAAAGCCAAGGCGGACAAGAAATTCCTTGAGGTCAATCTGATTCATTAAGAGTTCCGTATAACCAGGTTTTTGTCAAGAATATTTCTGGACAATAATTAATAGAACTTTGGCTCACTAAAGAAATCGTTGGCAACGCTCCCTTAAAGTTCTGAACAAGAGGATGCCATGCGAAACCCAAAACCATGTACTTCGATGCCGCTAAACGGCAATGGCGTCAAAAGGAAAGCTGTCTTGCATCTGCGCGACAGCTTTCCTCGCTTAAAGTGTTGTCAACGCATTATTATTTTCTGATGGGCATCATGGAAGTCTAGTTAACCCCAAGCAACAGTTCGAGCACATACATCTCCAGCTTCTCGAAATTCTGCTCTTTGACACATTCAGCCTGGAATTTGTAATCGAATTTCTTCGCTTTTTCCAAAAGCAGTTCGAATACGCGTTTGCTGTTGATGATATGACGGTAACAATCATCCGCAGATTGTGTACGCATGGACTTAACGTCCAACCCCACACATTCACCCTTATCGCCAAAGTTATTCTCATACAGCACTTTCACCTGATTAAACGCACCACGTAAGTTTTCAGCGCCGAAGGTTTTATCCTGATCATAACGAATGCCATTTTGGTCATTAAGGTGGACACCCCACAATTTGCCCCAGGCAATGGCAAACGCCATATCAGCTGCGGGGTCAAGCCCGGCCATGATGGAATGGGCGCTCTCAATGCACACGCCCACACGGCTGGGATCGCAGGTTTCCGCTGCCATCGCCAGCGCATGACCACAAGTGCCGCTATAACTACGGTCAATGGGTTCGTTTGGTTTGGGCTCAATTAAGATCCGAACATCCGGATCATATTTAAGGATCACATCAAAAGCATCCCGCATTTGCTTGATTTTTTCCACGGGATTCTTGCCTTCCGCACACAGCGTGCCAACCAAAGTTGTATTTTGTTTGTACCCAGCGCTTTGGCAATATCGATGCTTCGAAGAGAGCGCCAGATCGCAAAATCATAATCTTCTTTTCTGCTGGCGGTATAACCACCGTCATTGGTGTGTTTGTCAAACCACAACCGCGGCGCAACAAACTCCGCAAAAAGACCATATTTATCGAGCATCGCCTTAACGTCTTTGGCGTAGTCGATTATCGCCTTTTCGCTCATGTTGTTCATGTCCGGCACGGCATCATCATCGTGTAACTGTATCCCGTCAATACCGATTTCCGCAAATTTTTTGATTTTATCTTCGAATGAGATTGTAGGGCGTATGCCCGGACCAAATGTTTCATGCCCTTCATGGACATTCCAAGGGCCAACCGTGAATATAAATTTCGCCATTTTTAATTCTCCTTTTTCCCGTTATCGTTTTTTGAAAAAGAAATTGTTTATTTTCAATTTAATTCTATTATGGAACAGTTGGCACTGTCAGACATGTTTGTGTTCTTGAGAATGACTATTTTATGATGGCTTCCGTAATGATTGGATATTTGGCGTGTATTCGCGATACTTTAATCGATATCGAAGTACGTTTTTAATATTTTCCTGGCGCGAGAATCATCGATGATGACATGTTGTTCGTTTTGCTCCGGCAAGAATTTTGAGTCCTGGTGGTTTCTCTTGCGGTATTCGGCGGGAGTGCAGCCATATTCCGCCAAAATAGCTTTGTTGAGATATTTGTAATCGGAAAAGCCGCTCTCCATGCAAATATCCATGAGACTCAGGCCCGTATTTCGCAGTAGTTGTGCCGCTTTTTCCGTACGGAGATGGGTCAGGTATTTTTGAAATGGGATACCAAGGTGTTTCTTGATAAATGCGGAGAGATAATACATATCCAGATTCTCTCTCTCCGCGATACTACGCAGAGTGATATTGTCCATGTAGTGCAGGCGTATGAAATCAAGAACCGACACGAGACGACCCATGTTCCGATTTTTCGAAAGGATGTCTTTTTCGCTCAGTTCGGTATACTCGTCGTTATGAATCATCACATAAAGCATGTGGTTCAATATACTCATCATTTCAAGATGATACCCGTCGGATTTATTGAGATAGCATTGAATCATATCCGTCAGCGACTGCTTTATCGCGCCGTGATATTCATAGTCTTCCGCTTGGGAGAGATGATGCCTGGTGAATCTGATCCGGGTGATGCGGTCAAAATATGAACTGAAAATGCCTGGGTTGAACTGTATCACCAGCGCGAGGTTATTTTCATTTACGCGAGAAAGGCTGTGAATATCGTATCTGTTTGCAATAAAGATGTCGTCTGTATGAAAGAGATGGCGCTCGTTGCTGATTTCGACACGGATAGGCCCGTTTAATGTCAGGAATATCTCCATATCGCTGTGGTAGTGACACTCACGCTGGTTAATAGAGACAACAAATATTTTAAAATCGGTTCCTTCAAGATGGCGGATCAGTTCATATTCCAACGAACAGCCTCCTTTCTTCTGTCAACCATGAATCTATCGTATCTGACATTATACTATTAGCCCTTTTATAACCACACAGAACATTCCGCTCATCTTTTAACGAAAAGAGAAGCATAAACATACCGGTGTTTACACACAAAACCGTACGGATATAAAAACGGATTATGATAAAGCTCAATCGCGTCCGAACTTTTATAAAGGAACATTGCTCAATGAAACTATGTAAAGCCACTATAGCGATGTCTCCCGAATTCGCAGATGCGGAACACACGGATTTGTTGCCAAGCTATATGGCTATATATAAGTATAATTTTTGCTGGATCTACAATTAATAAAAATTTGATCTATTTTGTAATTCGTATTTTTTGACATCCTATCCAAACAAGGAAACCTCTTATGTTCCAATATGGCTTTGAAGAAACAGCGGCAGCGGTCCATCTCTGGTGTGAAAAAGATGGCAAAAGAAAATCGGAGGCCCGCCTGTTGACGGCATCCGGTGCGAACCTGTGCGGATTCAGCGTCGATGGCGTGGAATATTTGGTTCCGCCTCCGCCTGCGGGGAGCGACAACCGGCATTTCGGAACGCCGGTGCTCTATCCCTTCCCAGGCGTCATCAAGGACCGAAAATTCACTTTTGACGGTGTAGACTATTCGTTTGAACCCAATCGCGGCGAAGTGTTTCGCCACGGGTATGTCAGCGATCAAAAATTTGAAGTCTCGCAACCGGAAGTGCTGGAAGACGGTATTTGTCTGCGGACCTGGATCGAAATCCGACAGGAGCATCCGCTTTTCACGGTTTTCCCGGTTGAAAACCGGCTTGACCTGCATTTCACACTGAAGCCGGACTCGCTACTGATTAATTTTCTGGGTACCAATCTGGATTCGAGAAATCGGTTCCCGTTCGGGTTTGGGCTGCATCCTTACCTGAACATCATCGGGCCGCGTGAAACGGTTTCGGTCACCGTACCGATGAAAAAATGGATGAACCTGGATTCAGGCGAACTGCTGGACCCGTCTGTCGGGCCAGCCGATTTTCGCAAACCATTCTCACTCGCAGGCTTGGACATTGACGCGGTCTGGTGGGGGATGGAACCGGAGCAACCGCATTCCGTGCGCTTCCATTCGGTCCAAAAGCAGTTCAAAGCAGTGGCCAGCGGAATTTTTACGCACAGTGTCACCTATTGCCCCGGCAAATCCAATTTCTTCTGTCTGGAAAATTGGACCTGCTCTCCCAACGCGCCTAACTTCGCAGCCAATGGAAAGGCAGAGGCGTCCCATCTGACCATTCTGGACCCCGGAACCTCCGCGAGCGGCAGCGTCATGTACATCATTGAGGATATTGATTAAGTCAGCAACATTCCCCGAAAATATCGCCACGCTTGAATACCAAAAGGAGCGCCCGGCTTGCCGCGGCGCTCCCACTATTTTCGGAACCAGTTTTCCCTGGCTGTCCGATTGCTCGGAACAGCGGGGGAATCAACAATTAATTTTCGAAGCGATAATTGTTGATGAAACAAATAAAAACTGTCAGTAAAAGAACCGCAATAAATGTAAGCACGGTACACTCCTTTTCTTCTCCTAATTGCCGAAATTTGTTTCGGCTTGAAAATCTAGCCGCGAACGAGTCACTTCCTTCGCGATATGACATTTGTCATGTTTTGTAATATTTTTTATATGACATTTGTCATATCCCATTATATACCAAAATTCGGGGAGAGCAAGTGAGAATCGGGATTGTGCAATTTAAAGATATGACAATGAATCCTGTGACGACTTGTTTAAGACTCGGACAAAGGGAAAGCAAGCATGAAACCCTTTGTCACCAGGGATGACCGCCTGTAAGCCAGCCTTGTTCGGACCAGAAGTCTTTGTCAATTGGATTCCATTGATTGGATTTTTGATTCAGACGCATTATCGAAAAGATAAATTTCGTCTTCAGATCCGGTCGGATCTTCCGTTCGAGGGTCTTCGCGATCCGGGCAGCCATCCAGTCAACATTCCGTTCGATTGTTTCTTTTTTCTTCGCTGAAACGGTTTCCCAACTGAAGGCTCCTACGTTGGCTCCAAAACGCCAGGTTTTCGCAACGCCCCAATAAAAGAGCTGCTTCTCCAGATTCTTGGTCACCTGACCGGATCCCATCCCGGCTGCAGTTGAAATACACAGCCCGGCTTTTGAGAACATATCCGGATGAGGGCGATGCACCATCCAGCGATATGCCAGATGATCCATGAGGGTTTTCATCTGCCCGCTCATGCCGAACACATAACAGGGCGATTCCAAAATCAACAGGTCAGCCGCTTCAACAGATTGGGAGATCGGCTGGACAGCTTCCGCGTGCG
>CALCQT010000438.1 GCA_937894825.1 uncultured Anaerolineaceae bacterium | reverse complement strand
GATATTTGTCATAGTTGCGTAAAAGGGCGAGGATCGTTCCGAAGATAATACTGATAAATATCACACAGACTGAAATAAAAACTGTGGTCTTGAACCCATCCAAAAGGAAGAAAATATTTCCTCTTGTAAAAACTTTTGCCATTGCATCCGCCATGTGCTTAGGCCTCCTTCCGAGTGGGTTTCATGCCGGATATTCGCAATAATCCGCTCAGGGACACATCTTCATCCGTACGGATTTGCTCCTTAATGGGTTTGTTAACGGTAGGCGGCTCCGGCCGTTGATTTTGGCTTTTCTTGATCTTTTCTTCCATGTGGCGCGCAAAGGTCGAAAGCGGAAAACACAGAACAAAGTATAAAAAACCCGCGCAAATATAAGCGGGACCGTAGGCAAGCGAAGAATTTGCCCAGCTGTCGGCTCTGTACATCAGGTCGCCGCCGGCGATAATGGCAAGAATGGATGTGTTTTTTATCAAATTCACGGCTTGATTTGTGAGCGGGGGCAAAACAATGGTTATGGTTTGCGGCAAAATAATGGTTCGCATGGCCTGTAAATAAGGGAAACCCTGACTCTGAGCAGCTTCCATTTGCCCGATGGGGATACTTAGAATGCCGGTCCGCACAACTTCACTGATGTATGCGCCGGTATAGAAGCCAACCCCCAAAACGCCCAGTGTTTTTACAGGCAACATGATTCCGATGTAAGGTAACGCATTGAAATAGAAGAAAATTTGAATTACAAGCGGTGTGTTTTGGAAAAATTCAACATAGACCCGTGCAATGCCCCGCAGAATTTTACTGGGTCCTGATGAGACAACCCCTAAAATGATGCCGACAAGCAGTGCCAGCAGCAACGCCAGTGCCGCCACCTGCAAGGTAATTAAAAATCCTTCACCGAATACGGGAAGGTTTCTAAAAAGCCTTTGCCATTTCGCTGGGGCAAATAAACTAGTCCACATACTTCTCTCCTCTTTTTCATGGTATTTCAAAAGGGCAAAGCGCTCAGGAATATCACGAGCGCTTTGCCCTTTTCCCGCATTGTTTACAAATAAGGCGGGAAAAGAAGATGGAAACGCATTTGCGGGTTACAGTCCAACCGCCGCAATCAGCGCTTCGATGGTGCCATCATTAAGGCCATTGGTAATATAGGCGTCTACATATTCAGCCAGGTCCTTTTTGTCCAGTGCGCTTGCAATGCCATACTGCTGCGGGCTGAATTTGTCTTCCAGAATGATTGTGGTGTCATCCACATACCCAAGTAAGATCGAACCGTCTACGCTAAAGCAGTTCACACGTCCGGAATCGAGCGCAGCCTTAATTTCGGGATAGGTAGCGAATTCACTGAATTTCACAGAGATTCCCAGTTCATCAGCGGCAGCCTGAATGGCGTCCTTCGAAGTAGCAGCCTGTGCAACACCGATAACAGCGCCGTCCATGTCCGCGAGGGTGGTGTAGCCGGAGTCTTTTTTAACCATCAGGCGTACAGCATCTTCATAATAAGGCGTGGTGAAGTTGTAAGTTTCTTTCCGTTCTTCGGTAATCGTGAATGTGGCGATAACCAGATCTAATTCACCGGTTTCCAGTAACGGGCCGCGGGTTTTTGCGGTAACGGGGGTGAATTCGACCGTAACGCCCAGGCTTTCGGCAATGCCTTTGGCAAGTTCAATTTCCAATCCCTCGAATTCACCGGTATCGGTGTTTTTCAGGCCGAACTTCGGCACATCTTCTTTTACACCGACTTTTAGCACACCGGCGGCGACAACGGCATCAAGGTTTTTGCCGGTAATGGCGCTCAGGTCGATTTCAGCTGCGGAATCACCGGAAACACCTGCGAAAATTGCCAACAGCACCAGGCTGCTTGCCAATAGTGTAACAAACATTTTCTTATATTTATTCATGATAATTTCCTCCGATATATAAGTAAAATTGCAAAAGGTTTGGACCTTATTACAGACAATCATGCGGATTAGCGCAATATCTTACCCAAAAACGACTTTGTGCGTTCATTTTTGGGATTTTCAAAAAACTGGTCGGGTGGGCCTTCCTCTACAATCGTGCCTTCGTCGATAAAAAGGATGCGGTCAGCTACCATCCGCGCAAAACCCATTTCATGAGTAACCACCACCATCGTGATGTTTTCTTTTGAACGCCGAATCATGACATCCAATACTTCCTGAACGGTCTCGGGATCTAACGCAGAAGTCGGTTCGTCAAACAGGATGATCTTGTGATGAGTGGCCAGCGCCCGGGCAATTGCGACACGTTGCTGCTGCCCGCCGGAAAGGGTCGCCGGATAATCGTGGGCTTTTTCCCGCAGGCCCACAATATCCAAATATTTAAATGCATCTTCTTCGGCTTGTTTCCCGGGTACATGATGTAATTTTGTCGGTGCGAGCGTGATATTCTGAAGAACCGTCATATGCGGATACAGGTTGAATTGCTGAAAAACCATTGAAGAAGAGTTGCGTACGACTTTAGTGCGGTTTTTTGCGGTGAGCTGTTGCCCATCAATATATACCTGACCGCTTGTGGGAAGCTCTAAAAAATTGATGCAGCGGACCAGCGTGCTTTTGCCTGAGCCGCTGGGGCCAATGATCACCAGTTTCTCTCCTTCAGCCACCTGAAGGCTGATGTCTTTTAGAACTTCCAGATTGCCAAATGACTTACTGACATGTTCCATTCGTATCATGTGTTTCACTCCGTTTTGCAATAACAAAAAAAGCCCGATGCTTGCTTGTCAAGCGTTGTTGCGTATAAATTTCAAGGCACAATGTACAGAGAAAAGAATTTCATTTTGGATTACGCAGTGTATCTCATAAAAAAAGAAACGAAAGAAAAGATCAAAAAAATAATGGTTTGATATTAATCCAAAAAAAAGAATCCAACAAGCAATTTGCAAAAATTCATGATATTCGGGACGATGTCCCGAATAATGGGACGGATACCTATTTTAAATGACAACCTGGGTTTCAAGTCCTAATTAAGTGTCGGCAATTCGAAATATCGATAGGAATAAGGCCGAATACGTGTTGACTGGAAAGGTTACAGAAAAAGCTTGCCCGATCAGGGCATGTAATTCTTCCGTATTTTTTTAGTGATAGAATGAGTTTTATGACTGAAACGAAAGATATTACTTCCCGTCTGGCCCGCTCCGCCTCGGTATTGGCGTTGGCCATGGTCTTTTCGCAGGTGATCGGCCTGCTTTCCAAGAGTGTCATCGGATCGTATTATGGGGCTTCCTCCGAAGTGGATGCTTTCCTGGCTTCGAACCGGTTGACAGAGATCCTGTTCAACCTGGTGGCCGGCGGCGCCCTCTGCAGCGCGTTTGTGCCGTTCTTCAGCGCGCTGCTGGACAAAAAAGATAATGACGGCGCCTGGCGGCTGGCCTCCAATATCGCCAATTCGGTCAGCGCGCTGCTGGCGCTCCTCTGTGTACTGGGGTTTATTTTTGCGCCGCAGATCGTTCGTTATATTCTGGTGCCCGGTTTTTCATTGAACAACCCGGAATTGCAGGATCTGACAGTCAAATTACTGCGCATTCAGCTCCCCTCCGTCGTGATTTTCGGCCTTTCGGGGTTGGTGATGGGTATCCTGAATGCCAACCAGCATTTCCTGTTCCCCGGACTGGCCCCTGCCATGTACCAGATCGGTATCCTGGGCGGGGTGGTTTTTCTTTCGAAACCGCTCGGCATTGAAGGGCTGGCGGTCGGCGCCCTGGCCGGTTCACTGCTGCATTTTTTGGTGCAGCTTCCGCAGCTTCTGCGCCTCAAAGGGAAATCGTATGTTCCGTCATTCGGCTTGCGGGACCCTTCTGTTCGCAATGTAATCAAATTAATCATTCCCCGCCAAATCGGCGCTTCGGCGGTCCAGCTTAACTTCCTGATCAACAACTATATTGCCTCGTATTTGGCAGCCGGCTCGATCTCGGCCTTATCTTGGGGGTTGGCGCTGATGCTGATGCCGCAGGCGGCCATCGCGCAGTCCGTCGCCACGGTATCGCTGCCAATTTTTTCCGTTCAGGCTGCCAGAGGAGAGCGGAATGAAATGCGTTCGGCGCTGGCTTCGACGCTGCGCCTGGTTTTGCTGTTGGCTATCCCTGCTTCTGTCGGACTGATTTTATTGGGGAAGCCGATTGTGACTTTGATCTTCGAGCGGCGTGCTTTCACACCGCAGATGACGGCGATGGTCAGTTGGGCGCTGGCCTGGTATGGCGCGGGGTTGGTCGGGCACTGTATCGTTGAGGTGGTTTCGCGCGCTTTTTATGCCATGCATGATACCAAAACGCCGGTCATTATCCTGTTTTTTGCCATGCTCGCGAATATGGCGATGAGCGTTTTCTTTTCAATGGTTGTTTTCCGTTCAATGGGTTGGATGGAACATGGCGGGCTGGCGTTGGCCAACTCGATCGCGACCGCACTGGAGATGTGC
>CALCQT010000437.1 GCA_937894825.1 uncultured Anaerolineaceae bacterium | reverse complement strand
GATGCCGGTCAACGCAGCCGAAAACATCAGCGTGCTGAACCCGATCATCTTCCAGCCGGAGATAAACAGAATGGCCCAGCGCGCAAATTGCGCGTCGGAAAAGAAGGCGATATAGTCCCGCGTCAGACCGATACCTTTCAATACATAGTTGATAATCCCATTGCCGGGATGAAGCAGCCATTGAAAAATCGTCGTCACCGCCACCGGCGCAATCATCATCGGAACAAACAACAGCCCACGATAAATCCTTCTGGCCCGTCCACTGGTATTCTCGGTGGCGACGGCCAAAAGCAGCGGGATAATAACCGAAAAAGGCAGCATACCGACCAGATAAAAGCCGGTATTCCTCAAGGATGGCCAGAAATCCTTGTTGCCAAACAATCGCAGGAAGTTTTTCAGGCCAACATATTCCGGTGTCGTGCCGGGAACCATCCCCCACTTGTAAAAACTGTAGCGCAGCGTTTCCGCAAGCGGTTTATAGCTCCAAAAACCGATGAGCAGGATGGCCGGCAAAAGGAACAAATACGGTTTAAGACTGGTGAGAGCGGGCAGAACCCGCTCTCTCACAGAAGCCGAAGGCTTTTTCATGCGGATAAATCCTTTATTTTAGTAAACGCTTTGCAGAACCTGCGTGATCTGATCCTGCGCGTCTTTCATAATGGTTTCGGTATCGCCATCCGTGGTGATCGCCATTTTTACCGCGTCATTGAATATCGCGAGGCTCTCCGTGCCGGCGCCCGCGGGCCAGATTGTGACCGGAACCATCGTTTCAAGTTCTTTTGTGGCCACCCGCAGTACCGGGTTCGCATCGGCATACGCCTTGAGGTAGGCTTCGTTGTCCAGAAGATTGTCACGCAGCGGGACATAACCCATTTCTGAAGGGATGATGGTATAGGCTTCGTCACTGGTCATATATTGGATAAATTCCCAGATCGCCAGGGATTTCAGCGGAGAATCGGAACGAACCGCCAGTGTGCTGCCTGAGTTGACCGGTGTGGCAACGTTGTCGCCAATGCCGGGCATCGGCTGACCGTATAATTCCCAGCCGGCTTGCTTTGAAATCCCATTATAAGTGGTCAGGACAGCGCTGCTGATGAAATGCATCCCAACTTTTCCCGCGGCAAAACCCTGGAACACTTCCATTTGGGTACCCAACGCGGCGGCGCCATCCAGATAAACCTGCTTCCAGCTTTTGAAAGCATCCGCGATGCCGGCATCGGCAAACACAGCGGCAGTGCGGTCATCGGACAGAATTTTTCCGCCATTGGTGAAGATCAGGGATTGTGCGCCTTCCATGTCCCAACCGGGATCGGTTGTAAAGCCCAGGCCGGGAAGATCCAACTTTTCCTTGATCGTTTTTGCGGCCGCGGCAACCTCTTCCCAGGTATTCAGCGGCTGTTCGGGATCAAGCCCGGCTTCCCGGAAGAGGGTTCCATTGATGTACAGGATGGGCATGCTGAGCGTGCAAGAGATGCCATAGGTTTTTCCGTCGATCTTTCCCAATTCCTGTGCGGCGGGGAAAATGCCATCAAAGTGGCTCTGCATCGCTTCCACCGGGAAAATGTCTTCGAAAGCAGAAAAACCGTAGTTCTGTCTGTTTTCATCCAAGGTGGAAAACGCGTTTTGAATCACGTCCACAGGAAGCCCGGCCTGAATATCACTTCTGACCTTGCTGTCCCCATCCGGATTCGTATCAGCGATCGCGGTCACATGTACGCCCTTTTCCTTACCGACGGTTTCGTTGAAATCGTTCACGAGATGCACCAAACCTTTCGGCGCTTCACCTTCGGTGGCGGTTGCGATGGAATAAGCATAGAAAGTGATTTCGACCGGGTTTGCCGGATCGAGCGAGACTTCCTGTGCAGTCGCGGTTGCAAACACGTTGGCCGTGAAAGAAAGCAACAGGGTTGCCGTCAAAATCAGGCCGGATAAAATAATTGCTTTGTTTTTCATTGGTTTTCCTCTTTTATTATTTGAAGCTTCTCTTTTTTTAACGATCACCAAAGGCATAATTTTTCCTTAACCTGCGGTTATGGAACCTATTTCTGCCTGGGTTTCCTTCCTGCTTATCAAAAACTTATTCCTCTTTTTCCGGAACCGGCAAAGCTTTTTCTTATTCAATGCTTATTACGCATGCAGCTTCTTCAGCAGCTCCTCACTCATTTCGAAAACCTGAGCCACCGCAGGGACCGGTGTGACGTGGACCGGAACGACACTCATTTTTCTGTTTTCAATTCGGCAGATATTAAAGGAGGAATGGTTATTCATCGCCATCCGCTTCGGATTGATATCCGCACCAAAACCCATGCCGCCCGCCACAAACTGGGGGACGTTTCCATAAAAATCGAAGCGAGTGAAATGAATGTGTCCGCCGAAGATCGCGACGACATCGTTCTGCTCGAGAATTTCCGCAAAATCCGCGCGAACTTTGGTGTCCAGAAATGAGATCCCCGTGATCAGCGGCTGATGCAGCGCCAGAATTGTCCCTTCCGCAGCCTGCGCTTTCAACTGTTCTTGGAGCCATTCGATCTGGCCATCCGTGATGACGCCGGCAGCGTTTTCATAACCCGCATCCAAAACCGCGATCCGCAGCCCATTCACCTCGTGAATACAATCGTATGGTTTCTCACTCTCTTCTTCCAGAAAAACCTTGCGAAAGGGGCCAACCCGGTCATGGTTCCCCAGTGTAAGAATTACAGGCAAATCCGGAAAACTTTTCTCCAATAACGCCTTCAGGAAGAGATAATCTTCTTCATCTCCCTCATGGATCAGGTCACCGGTGATCAGAACAAAGTCGAGATTTTCATGATCCTGGATTTTCTCCACCGGTCATCGGCCCCATTCCTCCGGGTCCTGTTCCATCGAATCCTGGCATC
>CALCQT010000436.1 GCA_937894825.1 uncultured Anaerolineaceae bacterium | reverse complement strand
CGATCTGTTCCGCGGATCTGTTTTATCAATAAAATGGATCGCATCGGTGCGTCTTATGATAATTCGCTGGAATCAATCCGAAGAAGGCTTGGGGCAAATCCGCTCGCGATGCAGATGCCGATTGGCAGCGAAGGCAATTTCGCTGGCGTTGTGGATCTGTTGACAAAGAAAGCCTATTATTGGGAAGATGAACTGGGCGTTGAAATGGTTGTGAAAGAAGTCCCGGAGAATCTTCGCGCCGAGGTTGATGCGCGCCATGAGAAACTGGTGGAAGAAATCGCCGGTCTTGACGATGATTTGACCCTTCAGTTCCTCGAAGGCGAAACGCTTTCCATGGAAGATCTGGTCGCCGGTTTGCGGCGGGCAGTGATCAGTGGAAGGTGCAATCCCTGCTATACAGGAAGTTCACTTAAAAATAAAGGGATTCAACTCCTTTTGGATGCGGTTGTTGATTTGCTTCCTTCTCCATTGGATATTCCCGCCGCGATTGGCCATAGCCTTGACGGTGAAACGGAAATCGAATGCCCCACCGATGACGATGCCCCGACAGGAGCACTGGTTTTCAAGATTGTCAGTGATCCTTATGTCGGACGCCTTTCCTACTTCCGGGTTTACTCCGGAACCGTGAAGCAGGGGCAGTCCCTGCTCAATCCGAAAAAAGGAAAGAAAGAACGTATCGGCCGGTTGATCCGCATGTACGCAGATCGACGGGAGGATGTGACGGAAGTTTATGCCGGTGAAATTGCCGCAGTGCTTGGGCTGAAAGAAACTTTTACCGGTGACACATTGTGTGATCCCAACAAACCGGTTATGCTGGAATCAATCAGCTTCCCCGAACCGGTCATCTCGGTTGCTGTTGAACCGAAGACAACCGGAGATCAGGAAAAGATTGGCCTGGCCCTGCAGAAGCTGGCCGAAGAAGATCCGACCTTCCAGGTCCGATCGGATGAAAACACCGGACAGACGATTATCTCCGGTATGGGTGAGTTGCATTTAGCGATTATTGTTGATCGTCTGTTGCGGGAGTTCCGGGTTGCAGCCAACGTGGGCAGCGAACGTGTTGCTTATAAAGAGACAATCCAGCGCCCTGTGACCAAGGTCAGCTACAAATACGCGAAACAGTCCGGTGGTCATGGACAGTTCGGCCACGTTGTGTTTGATCTGACGCCGAATGAATCCGGCAAGGGTATTGTATTTGAAAGTAAGATCATTGGTGGAGCGATTCCGAAAGAATATATTCCGGCTGTCGAAAAAGGCGTCCGGGAAGCGGCGGAATCCGGTCCGTTAGGCGGATACCCGATGACCGATATCATCATTTCGCTGGTCGATGGTTCGTACCACGAAGTTGACTCAAGCGAAATGGCTTTCAAATTGGCCGGAAGCCTCGGCTTCAAAGAAGCTGTCGGAAAAGCGAGCCCGGTTCTTCTGGAACCGGTTATGAAGGTTGAAATTATCATCCCTGAAGAATATCTCGGCGACGTTTTGGGACAAATGAGTTCCCGACGCGGAGAAATCCGGGGAACTGATGTTCACTCCGGACAAACCCAGGAGGTCCATGTAATGGTTCCGCTGGGTGAGATGTTTGGATATGCCACAACGCTGCGGTCTGCGACCCAGGGACGGGGTGTATTCTCGATGGAATTTGATCATTATTCGGCAGTTTCAGATGCGACTGCACAAAAATTACTTAAATCGTAATCAGTTTTCTTGAAGGAGAATTTGTTTTATGGCAAAACAACATTTTGACCGGACAAAACCCCACTTAAACGTGGGAACCATGGGCCACATTGATCATGGAAAGACGACATTGACGGCGGCAATCACGAAATATTG
>CALCQT010000435.1 GCA_937894825.1 uncultured Anaerolineaceae bacterium | reverse complement strand
ATTGCGGACGAGCCTTCCTCCGCGCTGGACGTCAGCAGTCAGAAAATCGTCATCGCCATGCTGAAGAAAATGATGGAAGACAAGTTCGTTAAATCGATGATTTTCATCACCCACGAACTGCCGCTGCTGCGTCACGTGGCGGATGACATCGCGGTCATGTATGCCGGTGAATTTGTTGAGAAGGGCACCGCCGAAGAAGTGATCTTTGATCCGATCCATCCCTATGCGCACGCATTGATGGGATCGATCATCGTCCCGGAAGCGGGGATGAAAGGGCAGAAACTGATCGCGATTCCGGGAGCGCCGCCAAACCTGAAAAAGGTTCCGCCGGGCTGCCGTTTCGCTGACCGCTGCGCTTATGCCGAGGCGCGCTGCCGACAGCCGGACCGGATCGGCCTGATCGAATTTGGCAACGGTCGTTATTCCCGCTGCATCTTTTCCGAAAGCGAGCTGCGCGCGCTGCATCAAACCAACCGGGAACGGGAGAAAATGGAGGTCTTCGATGGGCGAGAAAGTGTTTGAGCATACCCTGCTGGAAACAAAGAAAGTCAACAAAATCTTCGGCGCCGGAAGAAAGATGGTCCACGCCGTGCGTGATGTCGATTTCAAAATGCACGAGGGCGAAATCATTTCGTTGGTCGGGCAGTCCGGTTCGGGAAAGACAACATTGTCGAAAATATTGCTCGGATTGCTGAAAGAAAGCAGCGGCGAAATCGACTATAAAGGCGCCCGGCGGGATTTGCGCTCGCAGAAAGCCCGGCTGGCTTATTGGCAGAATATTCAGGCCATCTTCCAGGACCCTTTTTCCACCTTCAACCAGTTTTTCCGCGTAGAAAAGATTCTCAACGATTGCCTCAACCTGCAGGGGCTGGGGCATGTGCCGCTGGCCGAGAAGCAGGAGAAGATGCGCGAGGCCTGCCGCTTTGTGAACCTGAAGTATGAAGAACTCTATAACAAATATCCTTTTGAGCTCTCCGGAGGCCAGATGCAGCGGTTGATGATCGCCCGTATCTTCATGATGAAACCGAAAGTGCTGATCGCGGATGAGCCGACGTCCATGATCGACGCCTGTTCCCGCTCCACCATTCTGGACATGCTGCTGGAATTGCGTGACACGAATTCCATGACGATCCTGTTTATCACGCATGATCTGGGGCTGGCCTACTACATCAGCGATACGATCTATATCATGGAGTCCGGCAGCATCGTTGAGCGCGGCCCCGCGGAAGACGTGATTCTGAATCCACAAAATGCCTATACGCAGCAATTAGTAACCGATGTGCCCAAGCTGCGGGAGGCGTGGGTGCTGGATTGAACAGTCTGATTCCAGACAATTAGAGGAATACAAAAAACACCTGATTTCTGCTAAACATCAGGTGTTTTTCATCAATAAGATCAGGCAGGAATATCTACCTTTTCAGGAAAACCTCAACTGTTTCACCAACCGCTTTTCGGGCAATGTCGTCAAAAGCGGTACCGACTACCAGGATATTAACCCCGGTTCCTATAAAGGCTTTGAAATTGACCGCATTAATGCCGCCTTCCGCCAAGGTCGGAACCGTTACCGATTTCAACAGTGCTTCAAGTCGGGAACGGACAGGCAGGGCGATTTCTCCGGCCGCAACACCTTCATAACTCATTCCGGTCATCAATCCAATCAGATCGACGCCAATGTCCTGCATCTTTTTTGCGGTTTCCGCCACTTCTTCCGGCGTTTCTGCCGGAATACCGAACAAATGCCGGTCAGAGGGATGGGCGATATAGGCATCAACCAACAGACCATATCGATGACAAAGGGTAACAACATCCTCCAAATCCTCAAAAGTGGATTTATGCGTATGTACCCCATCCGCTCCGCTCAGCGAAAGCTGAAAAAACTGTTCTTCTGTGAAAGGAGTCGGCATCGTTTCAGTAAAAGATCCCGGAACGCCGACCGTGATGTAGATGTCATGTCCGACCACAGCGCGGACACCAGCCGTGACTTTGCACATTTCTTCAAAAGGAATCTCATGGCGGATTTCTTCGGCAGCGTGCATACTGTTGACACCTTTATGGCCCCGCGCCAGCGCAACCGCGGGATGATTGGGTTCGAGCAGACGGGCACCGGCATTGACAGCTGCCAGTGCAAAACGCGCATCATCGCCGGTGATCCCCGTGGCAAGCAGTGTCGTTCCGCCATGCAATTCAATCGCATCCTTAACCTTCTTCAAGCCAAACGCACGTTTTCGTGCCATATCTCCAATGATCATAGCTATCTCCTCAAATGAATTAATTAATTTTTATCCGAAATCTCGTTCTTTCTGGCTGTTTTATTGAAAAAGATCGTCAATCCACAGGCAACAACCAGTGCAGCCAGCATTGCGATCAGAAAACCGGTCGGATTGTTAGAAAGACCGGGAGCAACGATACTAGGAACATAAGCCGTACCGCGCGCATCAAACAAGCCGCAAAGGGCGCCTGATACCATTGCGGCAAACAACGCAGAACCGAAAACACGTCTGTCCGCAAACATGAACGGATAAGCAGCTTCAACAAAAGTGCCGAACCCAATATTTACCAGAAAACCGGGAAGTGCGACGGAAGCCTCGCTCTTTTGCTTCGGTGCAATAATATTGGCAAGCGTAATCCCAGCCGAAACCATCACCAGACCGGTCATATCGACTGCTCCCAGGAAGCTGTATCCTGTCTGTTCCATCTCAAGCAAAACAATCGGCAGAATCGCCGCGTGATAAACACCGCCAATGATCGCCGGCCAGATCAAAAGCCCCGCTACCGCACCGGCAATAACCGGGTTAAAAGC
>CALCQT010000434.1 GCA_937894825.1 uncultured Anaerolineaceae bacterium | reverse complement strand
AACCGAAAAACCGGCCGGCCCTGCATTCCTGAATGGGAAGTTCGGCACCCTGATAAATGTGATGACCTATCCGGAATTTCGCCGGCAAGGCCTTGCCACCCGGGTGATCAATTTCTTGCTCGATGAAGCGCGAAGGCTGGAACTGTCAGTGGTTGAACTGACCGCCACGGAGGATGGAAAGCCAGTCTATGAGAAATTAGGCTTTTCAGTGGAGAAAAATCCGCTCATGCGTCTGCCGCTGGATTAATGGACCCGTTATTCTATATTTTGTCGTGCGGAGAACGACAAAATATAGAATAACGTTTTCCTTGAAAATTCCACGTTTGATAATTATTACTGAAACCTCGCAAGCCCTGCCAGATTCATGTACAATACTGGTATGAAAGATACTTCTCTTCGCGTTCAAAAAACAGGTTATGGAATCGTCCTGTACCGAAATACAAAGGACGCAGTACATTGATGAAAAAGCCACTTCTCATCTACGGCGCAGGCGGTCATGCCAAAACCGTGATCGATCTGATCCGGGCGCTGGACACCTGGGAAATCGCGGGGATCATCGACGATGGTGTCCCGCGCGGAACGCTGGTGATGGGCGTACCGGTCATCGGCGGAGCGGATGCACTGCCGGAATGTCAGGAACAGGGCATCACAGCCGTGGTCAACGCGGTCGGCGGGATCGGGAATTACCAGGTCCGCTGGCAAATTTTCGAAACACTGATCGCCGCAAACTTCGCATTCCCGACGCTGATCCATCCATCCGCTGTGATTGAATCCAGTGTGCATCCGGCCGATGGGGTCCAGGTGCTGGCGCAGACATATATCAGCAGCGAAAGCCGGATTGGCTTCGGCACACTGATCAATGCCGGCGTGATCCTCTCGCATGAATGCCGGATCGGAAAATGCGTCAATCTTTCGCCGGGCGCTCTGCTGGCGGGCAATGTCCAAATCGCCGACTTCGCACAGGTCGGCATGGGCGCGACATTGAATTTAGGTGTTAAAATCGGCAGTGCGGCCCGAATCGGCAACAGCGCGGTTGTCAAAAGCGACGTTCCGGACGATGGTCGTGTTTACGCGGGAACCGTCTGGCCTTATACGAACCGGCCGGAACGCCAGCCCGCGGAAAAACCGTACCGGAAAATCGCGTAGAAACAGGAGCAGCGTGTTTAAAAAGAATCCATCAGCCCCCCTCCCGCCATCGGGAGGCTCCATTGAACGGGTCACTTCAGTTTTGGGATCCGGCATCAACTGGCGCGGAAATCTGCGCGGGGCCGGCGGTATCCGCATTGAAGGGACTTTCGAAGGGGAGATCCAGATTCGCGGCATGATCGTCGTCGGGGAAACCGGACGGGTGACCTGCATGAATCTGCGTGCCAACACCGTCATTGTGGCGGGAACGGTCCGGGGCAACATCACCGCCGAAAAGCTCGAAATCCGCAGCACCGGCCGGGTCTGGGGAGATGTCAACGTAGTTGGGTTCTCAACCGAAGAAGGCGCCTTCCTGCGCGGACAGGTGCGGATGGAAGAAAAAGTGATCATCGAAACGCCGGGACCGGTCAATCCGAACGTCCCGTATTCCAATTTTTGATTGGTTTTGTCCCCTAATCTGTCCACCTGCGGTGAACCGGGCGACCGATGGTCGCCCCTACAGAGACAATACTAAATTACCGGAGTAATTTATGGATTATACCCAGAAGCTAAACATCCCCATGTCACAGCCGGACCTGACCGACCTGGAACGGGAGCTGGTCGGCAGCGTATTA
>CALCQT010000433.1 GCA_937894825.1 uncultured Anaerolineaceae bacterium | reverse complement strand
TATCTGTATTGGTTTTTAGTTCTATATTTAAGTCCTTAGCAATTTCTTTAAAATTATAAACTTCACCATTATAAACACAAATATATCTCATACGATGCGATTCCACGATCGTGATTTGAACGGTCAGAGGGAGATCTTCCGCGGAAGGATGACGGTCCGGGTAATCGATATGCCAATAACCGACAATCGTACCGGACTCGTCATCGCTCCAATCCAGCGTCCCGTAGCCTCCCCAGCGCCGGTCCAGGATATCACCGGAAGCAGTGATGATCATCACCTCGCCGTCCAGCACATTCGCTTCGGGCATGTAAGACAAACCGTGAAGATGGAATCCAAAGTCAAGACGTGTTTCATCCAGATAGGCCCAATCCAGTTCTATTGAGACCAGGTCCGGATCGATTTCAGGCTGTTCCGAGGCGGCTGTCTGTTGTTGCTCCAGGTACTGGCTGCGCAAAACGATCTCACCAGGGATATTGGTATAAAAAGACCATTCTCCAGTCAGGGCCTGGGCGGGATCCTCCTCCTCGCCGATTGAACGGATTGTCAGGCCGATCGACGCATCTCCTTCCGAATTGCCATAAGGGAAGGTCAGTTGGGCACATTGATCCATCAACCCAGAATCATCCGTCAAAAGCGCAATCTGGGTTGGTTCAAATTCATTCCCGGAGAGTGCCGGCGCTTCCAAAATGACGTTCCGGGGGATGAGTGGAGAAGTGGCGTCATCAAGCGCATTATAGCAAACTACGATTTCACTTGTCTCGGGCATAACGCGCACAGAGCGCATCTGGACCTCATAATTGTCGTAGCTCACGCTGCCCGTTTGCTGAAGTTGAATTCCTTGCCCTTCCGGCACAATATAGTCATTCAGCTCAAAATGAAAGACCGACAGTGGATCCACATATGGCTCATTTTCTTTTATCAGCGGAAGATCAATGCTGATGTCTGTAGTACGGTCCGGGTTCCTGGGATTAGCCACTTCGAAGGCGACGGCGATGATCCGATTCCCGCTGACACGCATGATTTCGTTATCCGGGAAGACCATTCCGCCGTAATCATACACGTCGGTATAGCTGAATTTCGGCATGCCGAGGCGGGTTCCGGCAGGCAGCTCACTGTGCGTCAGCATCAGCGTGGTTGAGCCGGTATCCTTGTAGATCCAGTCCAGCGTGACGGTCACGTCATCAATGGTCTGCGCCAGATCCAGTTCTTTGATTTTGTACGCCTCTGGCCAGGTTTCCAGCGGATCGATGAGGTTCGCTTCGTCGATGACCGGGCGGGTAGTCTGGTTCAATTCTGTGACAAGTCCGGCATCGATCGCTGCTTGCACGCCAGGATTCAGGCTCAGCTGCAGCCAATCGTTTTCTTCGTCTGCGGATTCCGCATAACCAGGCGTGGCGCCTGCAACTGTTGCGAGCAGGGCAGTTAGTCCGAGCGTAAGGCTGAACAATTTCCTGGCGGGAAGATTTCCAAAGAGCTTTTCGATTGTTTTTTTCAACATGATTTTCTCCTTTTCGTGAGCGGCAGGTAAAAACGGATCGGTTTCCCTGCCGACCTATGATCATTAAACGGGTTTCGGCGGGAATTTGTTCCCACCGAAACCCGTTGGAGATGATTTCTTTCACGAATACTTCCTGCTGATAGAACCATTTTGTATCCCGGCGCTTCCCAGTGAACTTACAGGTTTTCTTCTTTGATCGTATTCACGATGTTGTCGTTCCGAATCATCGCGCCCGATATCATCATGGTGGTGAAAACGATCGCCAGGATTCCAACGACTGCTCCCGCGATGGTTCCCCAGGGCAATGTAAAGGCAAAGGCGCTCACACCTCCAAATTGAAGATAAATGATCCGGCTCAGTGCAATGCCAATCGGTAGCCCCCAAATTAAAGCGGTAAACCCGTAAAACAGGCTCTCATAGCGAAGCATACGAAGCAATCCTTCCGGTGTCAGACCAACCGATTTGAGCATGGCGATTTCACGCCGCCGCAGTTTGATGTTGGTATCCAGTGTGTTGACAATATTAGTCACGCCAATGAGCGTGATCAGCGTCAAAAATCCATAGAAGAATACATTTACGATCAAAGTTTGTAAGTTATTGCTTTGGTTGAAATCAGCCATCGTATTGTATGAGAAAGTACCGCCGATCATCTCATCGTAAAGCTGTTGGATGGCGGCCAACGCCGCTTCCGGATCATCACTTTTCAGGGTCATTCCCCCGGGATTGATCGGCCCTAACTGTTTCATCTGGTCGCTCAAACTGTCGAAAACGACGTCGGAGACGATCAATAGCGGAACCGTCGTTATGCCCATAAAACCCAGCGGGGATTCTTCTGTAACTGTTCCGATGGTCCACGTCAGGCTTTCCACTTTTTCATCTCTGCTGTCGGGAGAGGTATAGCCGGTCATTGGGATAGCCGTCATGGTATCGCCCGCCTTCAGGTTAAACATATCGAACTCGTACAGTCTGCCGCTCTGGCGCAGGGTCGTGTGATTGATCAGGATTCCCAATGGAGCGGATGGATCAGAATATTGCTCCGGATCCAGTCCCAGTTGCGCCGTGTAGTGAGCGAACTCACTTGGACCGATGGCGCTCACCTCCAGTACAAACTGAAAGGTACCGCCGTCGACAAGGCGGGGAATATTTTCGAATTCAAGGTTGTTTAACTCCTTTAAGGCATGGTAAGCCTCATCGGTGAGCGCTTCGCGCGGAGGGATATAATGCTCATACGCAGAACGCCTGACCGTAACTCGCTGGACTTCCGGTAGTTGGCTAACCAGCGTCGAAAAATTATTGGTCGAACTTTGGTAGTAGTCCAGATCAATTTGAAGATCGTAATTCATCGCCTTGGTCGCCATCCGTTGCGTTTTGTTTGTATACAACATCAGTGAATTGAAGGCAATGAACAGGATGATGCTGATCATGAGTGAAATGATGGTGGTCCGATATCGCTTGCGGTCCCGTTGGAGCGATTTGAGCGCCAGCTCGCCCTCGAATCCGAAGAGACGGCGGATGATTGGGCTGCTGTGAAGATTGGAGGGGCCGTTATCCTGAATTTCACCCGTTTGGCGGATTGCCTCAATCGGCGAAACCTGTGCGGCGCGGCGGGCGGGAATCCACGCCGAGAGAAGCGTCGTAAGCGCGGCGAAAAGAACAGTCAGCCCGATGACCCACGGTGAGATGAGCAGCGGCATCCCCTGTTCCGCATCCACAACCAATTGAGCGATGATTCCTTGCGTAAGCTTTAGCAGGGTTCCGACACCGGCGATGGCGAGCACGATACCCACCGGAATGCCGATCGCGGCGATGACGCCGGCTTCGGTCAGCACGATGCGGCGGATTTGTGCTGCGGTCGTCCCTATGCTGGCGAACATGCCGAATTGCTTTTTCCGTTCGCCAATTGAGAGCGCAAAGGCGTTGTAAATCACCAGCGCCGAGCCGCAAACGATCAGGGCGATGAGGACTGAAATAAGCGCCAGGAAGACGGCGATGTAGTCGGAATGGCCACTCCCGCCCATCCATGGCAGCAGCCTTTCGTTGAAGGTGATACTGTCTTCCATTGGCTCGCCGTTCGGATCGTAGGTTATATCAAGCCCCGCGCTTTTTGCCATTTCCCGCGCGCGGGTGTTTATGGTGCGTGGATCACGGGCAAGGATTGTGATCTCCACTGTGTCAGTTGCTGCCAATTGCGTTGGGTCGAGAAATGTATAGGCAGGGAAGGCAGCCGGCATGGCTGTCTCGTTAACCTGCGGCGCCATGACACCAACCACGGTGTAGTTTTTTGAGCCGGATGCTATAAATGTTTCATCTTCCTGCAAAGCGACAAATTCTTCTCCTCCCCAGGCTTTCACCATTGCCTCATAGTTGGCCATTTCTCGCTGCCCAAAAGTTAATTGCAGCGTAGAGCCAGGCGATAAATTCAGACCGGAATCGGCGATCATGACTTGCGAAACGAGCAGTTCGTCAGATTTTTCAGGGAAGCGTCCGGAAATCAAATCGATGGATTGATTTTTGAAGGAAAGCGCATCATAGGCTGTGAGATAGAAATATGGCCGAACGGTATTATGACTGCCATAAATAGCGGTTCCGAGCGGCTTACGAAGCATCGCCGTTTGTACAGCGCCATTTTCGGTAATGTATTTTGCATTTTCGAATGGAACCCCATGGATTTGCGCATGCCAGTTTCCCGCCATATAGATCTCATGGTCGATCATCAACTGTTGGAAGCTGATCCCTAACAGGAATACGCCACAGATCAGCGCGGAGGACAGGATCACCCCAAGGATCGTCACAGCGGTCCGCTTTTTATTCAATCGCAGATACTTCAGCGTATAAGTCGTCAGGATGTTCATGCCCGCACCTTTTCATCACGGACAATCTGTCCATCCCCGAAGGAGATAATCCGATCCGCCTGCAGTGCAATATCCCGGTCATGCGTCACCATGATCAACGTCTGACGGTACCGCTGATTGGAGAGTTTGAGCAGGGCGATGATCTCCTTTGAATTGGCGCTGTCCAGGTTGCCGGTGGGTTCATCCGCCAGGATCAGGGCGGGATTATTGATCAACGCGCGGCCGATGGAAACGCGCTGCTGCTGCCCGCCGGAGAGCTGGTTCGGCAGATGGGCGATCCGGTCTGTGAGCCCCAATGTCGTCACAATTTCATTCAGGCGCTCCTTATCCATGGGTCGCTCATCCAGGAGCAGCGGCAGGCTAATGTTCTCTTCAACATTGAGAATAGGAATCAGGTTGTAAAACTGATAGATCAGCCCGATCTGCCGGCGGCGGAAAAGGGCCAGTTTTGTCTGGTCGAGTGCGCAGATGTCCGTGCCATCGACCAATACCTGACCGGAACTGGGCGTATCGACGCCGCCCAAAATGTGCAGCAGTGTGGATTTGCCTGAACCGGAAGGGCCGACAATCGCGACGAATTCCCCTTTTTCGACGGTGAAATTAACGTTATCCAAAGCTTTGATTTGCGTATCACCTTTTCCGTATACCTTTGAAAGGTTGTTCACCTTAAGAATTTCCATGTTTCGACTCCTAAAAATGAATATCGTATTATGACCCTAAGCATACCCAACGTACGTGACACATCGGTGACTGGAAAGGTGACAGTTTATTCACAATTGATTTGGGTGTCAAAAGTCAATTTTTATTTGAGTGTGTTGGTCTATATTTTGTCGTGCGAAACACGACAAAATATAGACCAACATGTTTGTCATCTCGACTCTCGAAAACGGCGTTCACCAGCCGATTTCGAGGCGGAGAGACCCTCAACGATTACTTCGGGTCTGAAATAGGCCAAGCCAAATTTCTTAGGAAAAAAGCTGATTTTCGTTTAACTTTCCATGGTGAAAAATTGACTTTTGACGCCTTGATCACAATTGGACTCATTTCGAAACTCTTGACGAAAATATTGGGGGTATACCCGTATGTATACGCCAGGATCGAATATGTTTCATACCACCCCGCGGAAAATACGAATATCGAAGCTTGTGCCAAGACCGGGCTGGCTTCGGACCGATATGTCGCCCTCCTGTGTGGTGAAAATGGCTTTAGCCAGGGCTAACCCGATACCGAGGCTGTTTTCGCTGGCGTTCTCACCCCGATAGAAGCGATTGAAAATACCGGGCAAATCCAGCCGCGCGATGCCATCGCCATTATCGTTGACGATGATTTCCGTGTAGAGGGCATTGGCGCTGAAATGGATCTCAATCTTCCCGTCTTCAGGAGTATGCTCAATGCAGTTCTTGATAACGTTGGTTAGCGCTTCTGCGCTCCAATTCAAATCTCCTATAAAAGTCACATTTGTTTCGCCATGAACCACAAGTTGTTGCCTTCTGATCTCAAGCGGGATCAGCAAAGGTTCCAACGCTCTTTCGATCAATCGGGAGACGTTCACCACCTCCCTTTTGAAAGCAGCGGTGCCGGCATCCAGCCGGGCCAGTTTGAGCAGTGCGTCCACCAGCCACTGGATGCGGCTGAGCTGCACACGCTGCCTTTCAACAAACAGGCGCCGATCTGTTTCCGGTGGTTCCTCGGCGAGCAGGTCTGTCAACACGCCCAATGAAGTGAGCGGGGTTTTAATTTGGTGCGAGATGTCAGTGATCAGGTTAGATAAGGCAGCTTTATCTTTTTGCAGCAATTCAGCTTGTTCGCGCAGCTGGACAGTAACCTTGTACAGGTCGTTTTTCAGCAGGCTGAAACCGCCTTCTCCATTGTCACGTACGTCCAGAGAATAATTCCCGGCGTCGATGCGGTGCAGATAGTTTGAGAGTTCCGTTATCTGGTTGGACACTGCCTGCTGATACCATATAAACAGGAGAACGAACGCAGCACAGACCATGCCGACAAATAGCAGTCCGATCCGCAGCACGCGTTTTTGTAAAGCTGTGGCGCCAGCGATATCTATGGTACCTGGTTCGTTAAGACCATATTTCCCCAATATCTGCATTCCCAGACTGATGGCGTCGTCAGTCGGTGAACGCAGTGCCGCTACGAGCTGCGCTTCCGACGCTGGGTCGTGCTGTACCGTTGTACCAATGATCCCTGCATAGGCGGTGTTGAGCACCTGATTTCTGGAT
>CALCQT010000432.1 GCA_937894825.1 uncultured Anaerolineaceae bacterium | reverse complement strand
CGCGGGAAGGCCGGAAATGGATGGAAAAATGGACCATGTATCTGACCATCCCGATGGCATTTATGTCCGCTATCGGCCAGATTGGCCTTTTTAACCAGATTGTTCCCGGGATGACAGTATTAAAGAACTATGGCTGGTCCGGTGCAAACCTGCTGCCGACCGTAGCCAATATCAGCTCCATGATTGCCGGTACAATGATCGCAATCTGGCTGGGACAATTGATTTCTGAGTATGGTATCCAGCAACAGGGTCTTTCGCTGATCATTTTCTCCGGTATCGTCTCACAGATGCCCAGTAACCTGGTGCGGATCCTGGCTGACCGCTCTTCCGGTTGGTACATGCTGATCATCTCGATCATCGTTTTATTGGTGACGATTTTTGCAATTGTTCATATCCAACAGGGTGTCCGCTATATTCGGTTGATGATCCCCGGACAGCGTATCGGTTACCGCGGAATTAAGTCCGGCGGTTCGGTGACGCTGCCGCTGCGGGTGAACAGCGTTGGTATGATCCCGCTGATCTTTGCGCAGTCGATCATCACCTTCCCCGCGCTGATCGCCAGTTTCTTCGTCAACTCTGAAATCGGCTGGGTGAGCAACGTTTCCAATTGGGTGCAGACCCACCTGGGGGGCAGCGGGTTCTTCTATATTCTGCTGTATTTTATCCTGGTGGTGGCTTTCACTTATTTCTATACCAGCGTCACGTTCATGAACAATGACTACGGAACCAGCCTGAAACGTCAGGGCGCGGTTGTGCCTGGACGGGCTGCGGGTGCGGATACACAGAATTATCTGGCGAAGATCCAGAACCGCATCACCTTTCCGGGCGCTGTGTTCCTTGGTCTGATTGCGATACTGCCGTATATTCTCGGCGCGATCCTGGGAACAAACGCAAATTCGACCATGCTGCTGACTTCGTCCGGTATGTTGATTGTTGTCGGCGTCGTTCGCGACATCATTGATTATCTGCAGAGCGATCTTGGGCAGCACGGATATGAAGAAAAGCTGACTCGCTGACGTGTGCCAGCGAGCATAAGCGCGCGCGATAGCGAATGCGGGCGCCGGCGAGCAACGCGAGCAACGCGAGTGCCGGCGCGTTAGGAAAGTGCACCATGGCAACATTTATCGTTTTATTGGGACCTCCCGGCGCGGGAAAAGGGACCCAGGCCAAAAGAATATCCGGGATTTTGGGGTTGCCGCATGTTTCAACCGGAGACCTGTTTCGGGAAAATTTGGCTGACCATACTGCGTTGGGTGTCGAGGCTGGTGAATATATCAACAAAGGGCAGTTAGTTCCGGATTCGCTGACCATCGCGATGGTGGAAGAACGGCTGACCCGATCGGATTGTGCGCCCGGGGCGCTGCTGGATGGCTTTCCGCGGACGCTGGCACAGGCAGAAGCTTTCGACGAGATGCTGGAGAAATCCTTCAACTCAAAAGTTTTCTGTGTCCCGTGTATTGAAGTGGATCCGGATTTGTTGGTGGAACGGCTGAGTGATCGTCTGGTGTGCCGGAATGGCCACGTCTTCCATCTCCGCTTTTCTCCCCCGAAGAAAGCAGGCGTCTGCGATCTTTGCGGCGAGCCGCTTTACCAGCGGGAAGACGATAAAGCTGAAACGGTGACCAAACGGATCGAGGTCTATAACGTACAAACCGCACCGCTGATCCAATATTATGAGGACAGGCGGTTGCTGCGAAAGATTAACGGCGATCAGGATATCGAGGCTGTGACGCAGGATATTTTGAGCGTGTTGAACGAAGCGAACGCAGTGAACCTGACGGGAACAAAAATTGCGCAAAAAGGGAACGGAATCGAATGAGTTGGGAACGGCAGGCCAGTATTAAATCACGGGAAGAACTGAAACTGATGCGCGAAGCCGGCATTATTAATGCCGAAGCGCTGAAAGCTGCCAGTGAAGCCTGTATTCCGGGGATGACGACCTGGGATGTTGATGCCGCCGCTGAAAGCGTGCTTAACAAATACAAGGTTACGTCACCGTTCAAAGGCGTTCCGGGACCGATCCCCTTTCCGGCCAGTACCTGTATCAGCGTGAATTATGTCCTGGTGCATGGCATTCCCAGCAAGAAGCAGGTTCTGCGTGAAGGCGACGTCATTTCGGTCGATTGCGGAACGAACTACAAAGGGTTTGTAGCGGATTCCGCGTTCACGATCGGCGTCGGGAAAATTTCCGCCGAGGCACAACAGCTTCTCGAAGTTACGGAAGAATCGCTTTATGTCGGGATCGCGAAAATGATCCCGGGGAATCACACCGGCGATGTTTCCGCGGCAATCCAGGAATATGTCGAAAGTCATGGCTTTTATGTGACAAAACAGTACACCGGACATGGCGTCGGCAGAAAAATGTGGGAAGCTCCGCAGGTACCGAATTATGGCACCCCGGGTCAGGGCATGCTTCTGAAACCGGGTGTGACGATCGCAATCGAACCGATGGTCCTGATTGGGACGGAAGCAACCAAGGTTCTCCAGGATGGCTGGGCTGTGGCGTCAGCAAAAATGACGCTGACAGCGCATTTTGAACATTCGATTGCGGTGACCGAAAACGGTCCTGAAATTCTGACGTTGTTGGAAAATGGCGAGGCTCCGGTCACAATCAGGGATCGGGGAATCCTGTCACAAACCCTGTGGTAAATTTTGACAAAAAAAGACAAGATCAGGTATAATCGACAGGCTATTATGTTTTTTCCGGGTGAGTGTCATCCGAGGGAGTGAAAAATGAAGGTTACTTCATCTATACGGAAACGATGTGCAAAATGCAAGATCGTGAAGCGGTCTGGCCGTTTGTATATTATTTGTGAAAATCCGAAGCACAAGCAACGACAGGGATAAGTAGAGACTATGGCAAGAATTGAAGGTGTCGATCTTCCTCGTAACAAACGGGTTGAAATAGCGTTGACCTATATTTATGGGATCGGTCTTACCCGGGCCCAGCGAATTCTGCAGGATACCGGTGTTAACGGGGATGTCCGTGTCCGTGACCTGTCGGACAATGATGAAAATTTGCTTCGCGAATACATCGCCAAAAACTTTGTAGTTGAAGGTGATCTGCGCCGTGAAGTCCAAATGAATATTAAGCGCCTGGTGGAAATCGGCTGCTACCGCGGAATGCGGCATCGCCGGAATTTACCCTGTCGCGGTCAGCGGACCCGCACCAATGCGCGAACCGCCAAAGGACCGAAGAAGACTGTTGCCGGGCGCGGCCGCCGTCGAGGCGCTACGAAGAAATAATCCGGGACTTTTTACGGCGAATGTTTACAGGTTGGGACTCCTTTCATCCCGCGGCTGCCTGTAACATTTCGTCGTTAATCGTTCGGGATAATTTGAGACGTAATATAGACGTAAGAGGAAATAAATGGCTCAAAATGTACGCTCATCGCGTCGTACAGCGACTGTACGAAAAGTGAAGCGCACGCTGGGGGCTGCCCAGGTGCATATTTTTGCTTCCTTTAATAACACCATCATCACCGTGACTGATGCAATGGGAAACACCGTTTGCTGGGGCAGTTCCGGCGCTGTCGGTTACAAAGGCTCTCGGAAGAGCACGCCTTTCGCTGCCCGCCAGGCTGCGGAACAGGCTATGAAAACGGCTCAAACCATGGGTGTTCAGGAAGTCGATTTGATTATTAAGGGGCCTGGCCCTGGCCGCGAATCCGCGATTCGTGCCGTCCAGGGAATGGGGATCAAGGTACGGTCTATTTCCGATATTACACCGGTTCCGCACAACGGTTGCCGCCCCCCGAAAAAACGCCGCGTTTAAGACTGAGAGGATTTGTTAATGGCACGATATACTGGGCCGGCATGCAAACTGTGCCGGCGCGAAAATGAGAAATTGTTCCTGAAAGGGGAACGTTGTTACTCGGCAAAGTGCGCTTTTGAAAAACGGGCTTATGCTCCGGGTGACCATGGTAAAACAGGCAGCAGCCGCGGTGGCGGTGAACGGGTTTCCGACTATTCACGCCAGCTGCGCGCAAAGCAGCGGGTTCGCCGCACTTATTCAGTGTTTGAAAGACAATTCCGCCGCATTTTTGCCATTGCTGAAAAGAAACCGGGCATTACCGGTGTGAACTTACTTCAAATCCTGGAAGCCCGGCTGGATAATGTGGTCTTCCGCTTGGGGTATGCTGACAGCCGGGCGCATGCCCGCCAAATGGTAGCTCATGGTCATTTCTTGGTCAACGGAATTCGATCCGATATTCCTTCAATCATCTTAAAACCAGGTGATCAGATCATCCTTCGTGAAGAATCCAGAAAAAAGACAATGTTTCAGGATTTGGCAACCTACGCCGAAAAACGGAACTGCGCGCTGTGGCTGGATCGGGATCTAAAAACCCTTAGCGGTCGGGTTCTCCGCCTCCCTGAAAGAACTGAAATTGACGGAAATATCACTGAACAGTTAATCGTCGAATTCTATTCACGGTAAACGAAATAAGCGATACGCGGGTTTTGATGGTGTATCGAGAAGGGGTGATAATTGGCTACTTTAACGAATATGGTGACACCGAAGATTGAGCGCGAACGGGAAGCGACAAATTACGGCAAGTTTGTAATTTATCCGCTCGAACGCGGATATGGTGTAACGCTTGGGAACGCATTGCGCAGAGTTTTGCTCTCTTCCCTGGAAGGCGTCGCGATCACTTCAATTCGAATTACGGACGTGATGCACGAGTTCAGCGCCATTCCCGGCGTTCGTGAAGACGTTCTTCAGGTGATGCTTCAGATTAAACAGATCCGCTTGAAGATGCATGAAGGGGAAGTTTCCCATCTGCGTCTGGAAGTCAATGGTGAAGGGGAAGTCACGGCGTCGGATATTCAATGTCCGACGGAAGTGGAAATTCTTAACCCTGAGCTGTATCTGTTTACCGTTGACAGCCCCGGCGCGCATCTGGAAATCGACATGACGGTTGAACGCGGCCGCGGATATCTGCCGGCGAACGATCGAAGCACCCATCTGCAGATCAGCGAACTGCCGGTGGACGCGATCTTCAGCCCGATCCGGCGCGTCAACTGGAACGTCGGCTCGGCTCTTTATGGGCAGAGCACCAACTACGATAAGCTGGAGTTGGAAATCTGGACGGATGGGACCATTCAGCCGGAACCGGCGCTGATCAAAGCCTCCAAGATCCTGATCGAGCATTTACGCTATATCTCAGGCATCAGCGAGGACATTCTGCCGGATGTGATCGAAAAAGAAGTTCCGAGCACGCGGTTGACGAATGAGACGGTTGAAACACCGATCGAAAATCTGGACTTATCTGTTCGGGTGTTTAATTCTTTGAAACGAACCGGTGTGGCGACTGTCGGCGATGTGCTCGAACTGCTGGATAAAGGGGACGACGCTGTGAAGTCCATCCGCAATTTCGGTGAAAAAAGCCTGGATGAACTGCGGGATAAACTGCATGAAAAGGGCTACCTGAAAAAAGAGAAAGATTTGGAGTAAATTGAGATGCGGCACGGAGTTGCAGGATATAAATTAGGTCGAAACAGTGCGGAACGTAAGGCGCTGCGGTTAAATTTGACCAAGCAGTTGTTTATACATGAACGAATCACAACAACCCACGCCAAGGCGCTCTCGATGCGAAATTCCGCTGAGAAATTGATCACCCTGGCGAAAAAAGGCAACAACGGGGATAAAGTCGCGAAAATGAACGCTTCCCGCCTGGCTGCTTCCCGGCTGGGGAACGACCGCGAGATCACGAAGAAACTGTTTGATGATATCGCGCCGCGTTATGCGACCCGCAACGGCGGTTACACCCGCCTGATCAAATTGGGCCCCCGCAAAGGTGATTCAGCGGAAATGGTCATTATTGAGCTTGTTGGAGAATAATTCTGATGGCGGTGGAAACACCGCCGGTGAATTAGCACATTACAAATTTACAGTATCTTACGATGGAACGCTTTATTGGGGTTTCCAGCACCAAAACGGACACCCTACCATCCAGGCTGAGATCGAGTGCGCGCTGCGAAAAATTGGCTGGAACGGCACGCACATCATCGGAGCCGGCAGGACGGACCGGGGTGTTCATGCAGCAGGACAGGTTTTTTCAGCCTGGCTGAATTCGCGTCACGCGCTAACTGCGCTGGTTGCCGCAATCAATGTCCGACTGCCGCGGGATATCGCGATTCTTGCTGTACAGCCGGTCGCGGATGATTTTCATGCCAGATATGATGCTTCCGCCCGCTGTTACCGGTATTCGGTTTATCACAGCGAAATTCGCGACCCGTTGAAGGAACGCTTTTTTTTACGCGTCTGGCCGGAATTGGATCTGGAAACCCTGAATAAAGCGGCGGCAGTGCTGATCGGCGAACATGATTTCCGTGCATTTGGTTCCCCGCCCCGGAAAAATGGACGGACGGTTCGGATTGTGAGGCAAAGCCGATGGGAGAGAACGCAGAATGGCACGCTTTCATTCGAAGTGGAAGCGAACGGATTTTTGTACCACATGGTACGCAGGATGGTTTATCTGCAAATTCAGCTTGCCTGCGGGCTGATCTCCTGGGAAGACTGGCAAAAGGCCATTGAGTTGGGCCAACCGGCGAAGCAAGGGATTGTTCCGCCGCATGGGCT
>CALCQT010000431.1 GCA_937894825.1 uncultured Anaerolineaceae bacterium | reverse complement strand
TTCAATTAATGCTGAACAAACTTTTTTCAGGACACTAATTTGGGAAACTCAGGAGGCCGGCCCGTTCGCGGATGCCGGCCGCTCCCGGATTCTCCAGCGGTTCGTGTTCAAGGTAGCACTGCGCCTGATCAAACAGCGGCACGGCGGCCATCAGGACTTCCGCCGCGAATGGGTAGTTGCCGTCTATGGTTTGGGACTGAAGGTCAAATCCGGCGCCGTCCGCTGCGGGCCTGCCTTCCAGATACAATTTGCCGCGGTTTTCAGCCGGGCTTTCGGAGTTGCTTGTCATTTGTTAATTCCTCCCTATAGGTTTCCGCCGATTGCGGAATAGAAATAATTTTCTATTGGATTGTAGGGAGGCAAAGCAGAGGTGTCCACTCCCAATATTGGGAGTGGACGGAAAGGATATAAGATTTTGTAAAAAAAGATGTTGCACCATATACCCGACCCCGTAAGGACGACCATCGCGAAGCATGGTCGCCCGGAGCCCCCGAAGGTGGACATTTTGCGCGGCATTGTTCAGATGGGCGGGCATTAAATTTGCGGATGATGCGGTTGTTCGCCTGTGGCAAACCGGACAGCGCACTGCACTGTCCCTACAAAGGCGGGGATGGATAGGATCCCTACGATACCAGCCGGAGCAAACGGCGCTTAATGAATCCCAACGTACGTCGCAGTCCAACCTCCCGGATGCAATTTCGAGTATCTCTTAATCTGCGCGGCGCCCAGGTGATTACACGCCCGATCCGATAAGACTTTGAGGACATAGTCGAACGAAGATTTTCTTCAGCCCGAACGGCGCGGTGTCTGAGATCGGACCATTTATAAAAATCATTCTGTCCTCGCATATTTTTATAATTCCGGTAATCATCCGGGGAATAGAAAAAGGTTTCATCCTGTCCTTCGATGTCAAGCAATTCGAAACCGCATGAATTCAGGAAAAGGATCGCTTGCTCTCTTTTTTTCCCTCGCAATGTGCTCACATAATACAGCGAAAACCCCAATGCCCAGTTGACGTAACTTTGCCGGACGGTTTGATAAATCCCGTTGGCTTCAAGGCGGACCTTTAAGGCAAACAATGCATGAAAAAAGTCATGCCAGGTTTTATTTCCAGACGCCGAGAGCGAATCCTTCAGGTTCGTCCTGTAGTTGATTAAAATGGTCTCGTCGATTGCAATCCGGTTTGCCTTAACCAGGGCGCTCATAACAAAAATCAAATCTTCAGCCGAGTGAATATCCTGAAAGCTGATTTGATTCGCCTCAAGAAAAGCTCGTTGGAATAATTTATCCCATGCCCAACAGGAGCAAATATTGAAGATCCTGTCCGGAATATCGGTCCATGAAAAAGGATTTTTATCCGGAAGTGCTTTTTTCCGAATCGCCCATGGCATATCAAAAAAGACTTTCCTCTCATTGTCAAAACCTCTTGACCCAACGATTGCAAGCTCAGCTTCATTGTCAAGACAGGTCCGATAGAGTGTTTCTAAAAGTTCAGGGAAGAAGAAATCATCCGCGTCCAAAAAGGATAAATATTCTCCGCTTGCCAATGCCATTCCTTTATTTCTCGCTGCGCCCACTCCTGAATTCTTTTGACACAGAACGGTGATTCCATGATCTTCCTCATACTCCCGCAGGATGACTCGTGACCGGTCGTATGACCCATCGTCGATGCAAATAACTTCCCGATCAGAAAGCGTCTGATTAACCACACTTTCGAGACACGCGCGCAGGTATTTTTCGGCGTTATAAACCGGAATAATCACCGATACCTTAATATTGTTTTGCCGCGTAAAGGATTGATAGTCCGCCGAAAATCTTTCGTAATTTCTTAGCCATGTTTCCGGCGTCCTTGCTGACTGCCTGAGGATTTCAGGATTAATCCGCCGGACGACTGCCGTGATCAATGGTCGGATCGTTTCTCTGTGATAATTTACGTTGTTTAATACGATGTTGATATAGGCAAATACCCGGCCATACAAATTGAATAAAATTCCATGGTCTGTGATCCCCGCTTCGTCAACAAAATCGAACATTTCTCTGAGACGTGTGAGAGGGATCGTACAATCGGTTAAATTATTGCTCGAAGAATCGGGGTTTGTCTGCCGGTAGTAATAGAGTGGTTTCGTGTACCAGCAGATTTTTCTGGCGAGACAAAGGGCTTTGAAGGAAAATGGATTATCGACCCATCCGGCACCCGGCGCTTCGACCATGCGGATATTCTGTTCCTGAAGAAAACTTCTCCGGTAAACGGAGGACCAGACAGACGGGTGGTACATTAACAACGCGGGGGATTGGGTAACAGGAAATGGATCGGTGGGGGCATCATATTGTATGGGTACTTTCGTGATTTCCTTTCCCGGAAAATCATAATAACGGTAATATGGCGATTTAATCACATCGACATCTTTTCTCCGTCGTCCTTTTTCATAAAGCTTTTCATACATACTGTGGTCGATAAAATCATCCGGTTCCACAATCCCGACAAATTCTCCGGTCGCAATGGCCAGCCCGCAATTAACCGATGCTCCATAGCCACTTTTCTTTTTATCAATTAAAATAACGTTTTCATATTGGTTGGAATATTCCATCAGGATTGCGAGCGATCCGTCTGTCGAGCCATCGTTGACGCAGATGATTTCAATCTCGCGGATGGTTTGCCGAACGACGCTGTCCAGGCATTGGCGGAGGTAGGATTCCACATTGTAAACAGGAATGATTACGGAAATCTTCGGTTGTGCAATTGGCATGAATAGACTCTCTTTGTCCAGTGGATTTTTGGGGATGGGTGTCAACAGGCGAACAGCGCCTTTTTCTCAACCTGATTTTTGACATCCATCTCATTTTTTATTTGCCGGGCAAAATACTGCCGTGAATTTTTTCAATTATTTTTTGGATAGTTGCCTCCATACCGTTCAGCTGATTGTAGGTAACCACATCCTGAATCCGGTTTAAAACCTGTGGATGGCGGCTGGTTCGATATTTCAGGTATTTCCCGGGATCTTGCAGGACCATTGAGATCAATTTCTTCTCGTAATCCGAGAACATCGTCAGGTCCAGCTCTCCTTTTTCCTGGCTGAATGTCAAATCTTTTTGATAGCGCCGCAAAAAATCCGGGCGGAAGGTGGGTGCAATGCGGGCCAGGGTGAATTCATAATTTTCGAATCGTTTGCGCTGAAAAACAGGTAAGAATCGGGCCAGGCGTTCCGGATCTTGGCACAGGAATCGGTAAATGAAATCATGTTCGTCACACATGGCATAAACTTTTTCATGATTGTTGACAGAAGAATCCGGGTTATCTCTGCGGTTCATATAAAAAGCCCGGTCCAGAAACCATGCCCGCCTGGACAGACACAGCGTCTGAAAGAAAAAACCGTTATCCTGAAAGGAGGCCCCGGGCGTTGTGTTATGCAGAATGTGGTTTTCTCGCAAAAATGAAGCCTTATACAGCCCTGTCCAGGTGTTCATCGCGAACCGGAAAACATCAAGATTTATGCCGGGGTCAATGATCCGGTTATATAAATGAACGGCGTTTTTGGATAGTTGGGTATAGATCCGCTCCCGGCCGTTTTCAATGGTTCGGAAACGATAAAAATCTGATTTGATCAGATCCAGGTTATTCTTCGTTGCGATAGCATATAAAGTCGCGTACATTTCCGGGAGGATGAAATCATCTGGCTCAACAATTCCAACATGCGATCCGGAAGCGGCGGCGATCCCAACATTCATCGTATCTCCATAACCCGTGTTTGGTTTGTCAATGACGCGGATGCGGCT
>CALCQT010000430.1 GCA_937894825.1 uncultured Anaerolineaceae bacterium | reverse complement strand
ATCAGAAAATTTATGCGTTTATTGCGCAAGCCTATTCCAAAGATGGCATCCGCAGCTTTGACAGCGAATTCCTGAGCGGCGTCTATGGACAACCATTCAGCGTAGTCTATCGCGAATATGATGACCGCCCGGCTGAAAAACAGGTCTCGATACCGTTAGGCAGAAATTTGACGGGCTGTCGAATCGGCTTCGATGCTGGCGGAAGTGACCGAAAAGTTTCCGCCGTCATTGATGGCGAAGCGGTCTTCAGTGAAGAAGTAGTCTGGCATCCAAAGACAACCTCCGATCCGGCTTATCACTATGCCGGAATTCTTGATTCGTTCAAAAAAGCCGCCGCCCACCTGCCTCGGGTCGATGCTATCGGCGTATCGTCCGCAGGCATCTTTATCAACAACAAAACCAGAGTTGCGTCTCTGTTCATGAAGGTCCCGCCGGAAGATTTCCAGAAGACGGTTGTTGATATTTACATTAACGCTGCAAAAGAAATCGGGCCGGAAATCCCGCTGGTGGTCGCCAACGATGGTGACGTCACGGCATTGGCCGGCGCCATGAGTCTGCAGAAAAACGCGATTCTGGGGATCGCCATGGGGACCAGCCAGGCCGGTGGTTATATTGACCGGGATGGAAATATTACCGGCTGGCTCAACGAACTGGCATTTATGCCGGTCGACTTGAATCAAAACACGATCGTGGATGAGTGGTCTGGCGACACCGGCTGCGGTGTGAAATATTTCAGCCAGGACGGTGTGATCAAACTGTGTCCCGCGGCCGGAATTGACTTGCCTGCGGAAGCCACACCGGCGGAGAAATTAAAAATCGTACAGGATCTGATGGCGGCCGGCGATCCGCGCCCTGCCGGAATTTATGAAGCGATCGGGATCTGGTTAGGTTATGCACTAAAACTCTACAGCAGGTTTTACGATATGGATGAAGTCCTCTTGCTTGGCCGTGTCGTCTCGGGAAAAGGTGGGGATATCCTTATCGAAAACGCCAAAAAAGTTTTAGCCGCTGAATATTCGGACCTCGCATTAAACATTTCACTGCCTTCAGAAAAAAGCCGCCGGGTCGGGCAATCGGTAGCCGCCGCCAGCCTGCCATAGGCATAACGTTCCCATTATTTTGCCACAACGCCATGCTTCTTGCGCATGGCGTTTTTTGATTTTACCCTTACCAATTTTTTCCTGGGGAAAGCGAACTGAAATCGTTTCTATCATAAGACTTTCTAAAACTCAGATTTTTTGCGCTGCGACCCATTTTTCCATAATGATCACATTCCAATCCGGCTTGTCTGTATGCTTAACCCGGGACTCACGTATTTTTTCAAAACCAAGCTTTTCCCAAAACCGCAGCGCTTTCTTATTATTGTCCACCACGCCCAATTGAACAGCGTCATAGCCCATTATTTTTGCGGCTTCAAATATCGCGCTGACAATCGTATGCCCAATCTGCCTTCTCTGCAACAAGCCATGGATCATGATAAGTCCGATCCAAATACAATTCCGATTAGGATATCCTTTTAAGAGATCCAAAACACCAAGACAATTCCCATTTTCCCAAACGCCTACAAAATATTTATTCCTGAGATCAAAATTTGCCGGC
>CALCQT010000429.1 GCA_937894825.1 uncultured Anaerolineaceae bacterium | reverse complement strand
TGCTCCACGATCACATTTCCTGTAAACCGGTTTTCCAGAAAAGCGGCAAGCGCCTCCGTTTCCACAGCCCGGGGAAGATCGGGCCTGGTCAAAACCACCGTATCCGCCATCGGTAGAATAAAATCAAGCATTGAGAAATCTTTGTCCGCCATCACGCCCAGAACCAGGATCAGACGGCGGTAGCTGAAATATTCAGGGAGCGAAACGGCCAGCTCACGCATCGCCGCCGGGTTATGCGCGCCGTCCATGATCAGCTCGAGGCGGGCCGGCCAGATCGTATCCGCAAGGCCGCGGCGGAGGTCCTTCTCGGAGAAAGAGAAACCGCAGGCAGCCAGCTGCTCCAGCGCAGCCAGCGCCGCGGCGGTATTACCGACCTGGTAGCGCCCGCGCAGGGGGATATGCAGATCTTTGAAAGACCAGGTAAAACCGTCATAGTCAAGCAACTGCCCTTCCGGGATGATCTCCCGGCGAGCGCAGCATGCGCTTTTCACTCCGGGGGGAGCGCTTTCCCCGCATGGAAGGGCGTAGAAAAGGGGCGCCCGGCGCTCCCGGCAGGTATCTTCGATCACCTGCCGCGCCTCCGGATCCGTCGTCCCGGATAAATAACGTGGCCGATTATTCCGTTTATTTTTACCGGTATTCCTTTCCAATCATTGATGCCCATTTTATTTCCCGCTGCCAGTGGTCCCTTTTGTTTTGATTTAGATCACCCTTAAAAGTAAATGAAAATATTGACAATGACTAAAATTACAAGCAAAAAATAAAAAACAATGTGTTTTTTTCTCATATCGTTCTTTTGCTCTACTTTTCCTTAATTGCTTCGAAAACGAGACCATTAGAGCCGAGAATTCCATAGTAGGGAGAATATAGATGGTACATATTTGTTCGAAAACCTAGATTTGATAGTTTGGTCAACATTTCGATCGAAAAAATATTGAAAACCAGTATTCCTTCTTTTCGCAAAGGATCAATATGATATAGCGGTTCATGATAATAGTGAATTTCTTTGTTGATGTCGATAGATGCCCTTACTTCATCTGAAAAATCGGTTTGATAAAAGGGAATTGTAAATATATGACGCCCTCCTCTCCTTAATACTCTATATATCTCTTTATGGGCAAGATAAGGATCGGAAATATGTTCAAAAACATCTGTGGAAATAACAAGGTCAAATCGCTCATCATTAAAAGAAAGTGACATCAAATCTTGATGCATTCTATTATTAACAAGTTCGCCGCTTATATGGTTTTCCCCGAAATATTCTGAACAAGTGTAGTCTTTCATCCTTGACAAAAAATTATGTACCGTGCCTGATGTTTCTGTGTTGAAAACAGATAAATTAGTAGTATTGCAAAATTCTGTCAGATCCTTATTCCTTCTTTTATTTGTTATAGAATTACATAATACAAATGCTATTTGTCTTTGCCGATTGAATGAATGACAATTCCTGCAAATGCAATTCTCCCTAAAATTGTCATTTGTAACATCGATAAATGTAATATGTCCGCAAATATTACATTTTATCGGCATAATTTTGAAAGTTATCGCAAATTTTTCCGTCAATGTGAACGGTCTGGCATAAATAGGATATTTTATATAATTCACAGGAGCTTTTTTTCTCATAATCATATATCTTCAGTTTTCCTCATATAATAGAAGACATCCAATCCCAAGTCCTATTTATTCCCTCAAGCAAGGAAATTGTAGGCCTCCATCTGAGCTCGTTATTTATGCGGGATGTATCTAAAACGATTTTCATAGGATCAAATTTTCGCATAGGAAATTGCTCTATTATTGCTTCTTTACCTACGGTCTCTTCAATCAAACCTAATAAGTGGATAAGCGATATTCCTGTACCACCACCAACATTGAAGATACGTATATCATCGCGCGTTTGATAATTAATGCACTTAACCATTGCATCCACTAGATCACTAATATAAAAATAATCACGGATAGCGTTTCCGTCTCCCCATAATGTTATTGGAATATTCTTTGCAATTCGATACATAAAAACAGTTACAGCGCCTTGCTCGCCTAGATAATCCTGCCAAGGACCAAAGGGGGTTGAGGGTCTTATTATTAAATAATCAAGCCCATATATAGAATGGTACATATACAAATATTTTTCTATTGTTAGTTTTTCGATTCCATATGGACTAATAGGGTTTGTTGCACTGGTCTCATGAATGATAGGTTCAGTAGTATTACCGTATACAGCTCCACCGGAAGAAATAAATATCAACTTTACATTAGCTTTAGTACATACCTTTATTAAATTTAACGAAGGTACTATGTTAATTTCAATATCCTTAGATGGATTTTCCAAAGAAGTCGCTGGGAAAGTTTTCCAAGCAAGATGGAAAACAATATCTGGATTAACTTTATCGAATATCGCTTCAATTTCAGCGATAGAATCACAAAAATCCATTTGGATAAAATGTACGTTTTCGGGAATTTTGACAAATTTACGAGGAAATTTATCAATAACTATTGTATCCCATTGATATTTAATTAGAGTGTTGACGAGATGTGATCCGATAAAACCATTACCTCCAACAATTAAAGCTTTTCCCATAAATTTTCCTTGTTAATAATATAAAAAATAAATAATAATCATTTATTGAGTATGTTGCCAATAAAAACTGAAATGTTTATATTAAAAGACAATAATATTTCAATCCGTTCATTTGCATACTTTTACGTAAACTTCAGAATACTTTTCAGCAATCTTGGCAAGATCAAACTTGTTTTTCAATCGTTTAACTGAGTTAACACATTCTTGATAATACTCTTCATTATTGACCATTTTGATTAAAGCTAAAGCTAGATCGTCTGATTCCACTTTACCAGCATGGAGATCGATTAAAGCTCCCCCGTATAGCTGCCCATCGATTGTCATCATTGCCGATATTTCACCTATATTACTAGCTATAATCGGGATTCCCGCCATAAAACATTCTATCATCACTAAAGGAAAACTTTCGCCTTTAAAATAAGTAGGAAGAAATCCCAAATGTGAGACTGAGAAATAATCGGCAAGATTTGATCTGTACCCAAGTAAATGTATGTAACTAGGAATATTTGTTTCTTTTAATAGATCAAAAACAGGGCCTTCTCCAATAAGCAATAAATGAATATTTTTGTTTGTTGTTTCTCTCGCCATTCTTATTGCTTCTATTGCTTCGAACCACCCTTTATCATAAAGGGCCCTGGTTGCTAGGCACACAATGAATGCATCGCTAGGTATACAAAATTCCTCAAGATCAATTTTGTCGATATTTGGAACAGGCATTCCGTTGTTGATTTTTGTAAATTTCTTTTGGTCAAAAAGCTTAAACTTTTTAAAAGGAATAATGTTTTTGTCTGCTGTATAAAACCAATGATCAATTTTATCCATAAAATCTTTGATATCGTTGGGGAAATCTTTCATCATTTCATACATTCCATGCATAGTTATTACGTGTTTTGTTCTAACAGTTGACAATAATCGATCCATGCTTGCATGATGAGAATGTGTTATTTCAATTCCATACTCATTAATCAACGCATCGAGATCTATTGACGAATCATAATTAACAACAGGAATATCTGGATATAGCATTTTTCTCATTTGGGGATTTATTGGTTCAAAGTTTCCAGCTAAAACAATAATGCTATTGCCTTTTTCTTTTAAAGCGTTAGCCAATTGAATGGGAAATACTTCCCCACCCCCAAAAGCGAAAGCATAAACACCCATAAGTATGTTCGGGGTTCGGTTTTTTCTGCAATTTATAACTTTATCAAAATTGAATAGTTGTGAGAAATGATGGTTAGTGTGATCCTTCACCGTATGGCAATAGAAATCTTGAAGCAATTGATAATTCTTAGAAAGCAATTCTGGTGAAACATTATATAATGTTGCAATCGCGCAAGCAACAGTTTCGTGCTCCTTATAATAAATGTCTTGTGTATGTGTTTTTTTTGAAGAACTAGTTTGATATATGCGATAATAATTATTGGTTTCTCTGCAATATGCAATTCTTCCTCCTCGTATGAAATTAAGGTAAAAGAGCCAATCTCCACAGACTTTCATTTTCAACCATTCGGGATTGTTTAATATAGCGATAATCCCTTTGGGGCGCCTGAAAACGACACTACTTACATTCGGAATTGTGTTTTTCAACCCAAGTGATGAAATAACTTCATTGTGCGCTGTATTAATATAAGACGAATCCCATTTATGTCGATCAATGTCCGATAAATAGTGTTCAAAAGCAAAAGTATTCTTTTGGCCATCTTCATCTATAAATACTGAGTGGGAATAACCCAATAAAACCGTTTCATCTGAAAAAAAAGGTATTAATTTTTCCAAAAAATCTAAATCGCAAAAATCGTCACTTTCGGCAATCCATATTAATTCACCTGTTGCGTTTTCTATTCCTTTTTTCCATTGTGCAAATGTGGACCCAGAATTTGATTCATTAAATATACATTGAGTAATTTTTGGATATTGCTTTTGATAATCCATTAATATTTTTCTGCTTTGGTCTTTTGAGCAGTCGTCAAGAAGAATTACTTCATAATTCATATATGACTGGTGATAAATTGACGCTAACCGTTCCTCTAAATAAATAGCGTGATTATAATTAGGCACAATAACAGACACTTTTGGGTTATAAGAACTTATTTTATTCACCTGATTTTTGATGCGGTCTTTTGGGAGAAGACAATGGCTGTCTTCTTTCCACCCAAAGTCGATAGAATGAATTAATGGATTGATATTCGCATTTTTGACATCCGGATTCATGTCCAGGTAATATTTTGTATCAAATAGTGGGGATGGGTTTCTCCCTTCTTTCCATCCAAAGTTGATAAAATGAATTAATGGATTGATATTCGCATTTTTGACATCCGGATTCATGTCCAGGTAATACTTTGTATCAAATAGTGGGGATGGGTTTCTCCCTTCTTTCCATCCATATTGGATGAAATGTTTTAGTGGATCCATGTCTGCTTTTCGCGCAGATATGGATTGTATAAGGTAATAAGCTTGGTCAAAGAGACCACTTTTTTTGATGAGATTATATTCTTCTTGTTTCTGACTCATTTTTGCCTTCTTATGGCTTTGCCTATCTTTCGAAACGGTCTGGTGATACGCCAGCTTTTGCTAAGCAGGTATCCGACAATTTCCTGATTTCGTTCGGTTGCTTGCTCATTGAGGCTCTGGATAGTTTGCTTCCGTTCGGTCGCTTGCTCGTTGAGTATCTGAATAGTTTGACCCTGTTCGGCTACCTGCTTATTGAGGGTCTGGATAGTTTGATCCCGTTCAGTTGCTTGTTCATTGAGCATCTGGATGGTTTTCTCTTGCCTCGCTACCTGTTCGTCTAGGGTCCGAATGATTTGTCCCCGTTCGGTCGCTTGTTCACTGCATGTCTGGATAGTTTGAACTTGCGCTTTCAAATGAGCATCCATCTCCTGCAACTTATTTTCCTGGCTTATATTTTGTAAGATATAGCGCCTTGAAAAAGAATTGAGAATATAATTGTTTTCAACCATTAAGTTTAGGGAATTTTTTAAGTCGATTGCCTTTTGATATATTATTTTATCGACAGGTCTTTCTTTTAACTTTTTTTCAATTTCCTCTCTGGCATTTTCTCCAAATTCCCGGACTTTCTCTTTGTTTTCAACAAAATAAATTATTTTATTCACCAGTTCGTCAACATTCTCCGGCGTATACAATAAGCCTGAATAACCGTCTTGGACTAATTCCGCAGTTCCTCCAGTATTCGTCCCAATCACAGGTTTGGAAAGCAGCATGGCTTCTGCTGTTACACGACCAAAGGCTTCATTTTTTGAACAAACTAAAGCGACATCGGATTGTGTTAAAATCGGCCATATATTATCCATTGATCCCCAAAAATGAATTCGATTATCAATTTTTGCTTCTTTTACAAATTCTATCAATTTTTGGGCAAAAGGAGTTCGAGTATCTCCAAGAATAGACAATTCGACATCGTACCCCAGCTCGGTCAATTTTAAAACCGCGTTGACTGCGTCGTCCTGACCTTTCGTGTAAATCAGACTACCTGAAATAATTAATTTCAGCGCTTTCGAATAAGTATAAAAAGTTCGATCATTACTTACTTCATTCGGTGGAGTAACTAAATTATATGCTACAGAACACTTTTCAGCAGGTAAAGCAGAATAAAATTGTCTGTAAACTGCTTCAGAAGCTACAACGATATAGTCTGATGCATAAAATACAACATCCAGAATCTCCCGAAAAGTATAGAAGAAACGAAATTGATGGTCTAAGATTCCAAATTCTTTAATCCACCAAATATGAGGAGTATTTAACAGATTCGCTATATATGCCCCCCAAGGAACAACGATCGTATTTGAAATAATTACATCTGGATTTATTGAGTTGAGGTCCGGGAACAAATGTTTAATATTCGTCAGGCTTGTTTCAACGGATTGGTCAACTTGAGTTCTAGAGTATTCCGTATCTGATACCCATTGGTGGTAAGGACATATTATTACCGAAGCTCCGACATTCAAAAGGTAATCTTTACTTGGTCCTTCATAGGGTAAAATAACTGTACATATAGATCCAAAATGCGATATAAGACTCGCGACCAATTCAAGCAAGGACCTTTCGGCACCTGCCAGACCGGATGAATGCGAAAAAAAACATAAATTCAACGATTTTTCTTTTTTTACACAATACAAGTTCCGATAGGTTCTTTCTCCCGTTATAGATTGCCATGTGGATGATTCCATGAATTTTATATATTTCATTTCAACATCCTGGACAACAAAAATATCAAAACCGATATAGTCTATATACTCAAGAAACGCTTGAGGGTCAATATCATTTACTTGCAGGCAATTTGGATTAAATTTAATTAACAAGCTGACATTATTGTTTTGTATGAACTTTTCCATTCCTTGCAAAACTTTGAACTCGTGCCCTTCAGTATCAATCTTAACTAAAATAGAGCCTTCCAAAGAGCTAGGAAAGTGATGATCTAAACTTACAGATTCAACTTCTATTGTTTTAATTATTTTTTCATCCGGATTAGCGATGAACCCAGATTGACTGGACTGCTCCGAAACCTGGAAATTGAAAGTTCCTTCAACATTTGAAACAGTCTGCATAGCAATGTCAGCTGAAATATTATTGAGGTCTAAATTTCTCCGCAATACTTCGAAGTTTTCTGGAATTGGCTCAAATGCATATATTTTCGTATCCGGGTTTGATTTCCCAACTAAAACCGAATAAAACCCGTAATGAGCACCCACATCGATAAAAGTACCTGCGCCTTTTGCCAATTGTCTTATCAGTAAAGCACTCATCTCTTCAAAGACAATTTCTGTATACTTCCAGCTATAGTCAGGCGCTGAAAACAAATTAAAATCAAATCTGTTAACAGTAATTTCTTCTATAAAGTCAAGATCATAATTGTTTTTCGGTAATACATACTCATTGGTAATTTTTCTATAGTGATTGTAAAGCGTAACATCCTGTTTTGTGTTTTCCATCCAAGGCTTGTCTGAACTGATATAGTGAATAACATGAGCTTCATGTAATAGATCATCATCAATACGGGGGTGGCCAATATCAGTTCGAATCTCCACATTCCATTTTAGGTCAAGATAAAAAATTGAATCATATAATACGGAATTAATTGCATCCTGATCCATATTCAACAATAATTCCGGGTTAGACTCTCTTATAAAACGAAATAATTCGTTTTCGATATCACTATTTCGCCATTTCTTTATATTAAAAAGTAACACACCAGAATTAATATAAGAACTTGATGCTGGCAATCCTAACCTTTTTTTATTATTCTCTGAGGTTTTACTCACAACACCACCAAGGAAGAAATCTGTTATGTCAGTTTCATAAAGTTCTGCGAGGCTTTTTTCAACGATTATGTCAGTATCCAAATATAAAGCTTTGTCGATTTCAGGCAAAACGGATGGGATTAATAACCGATAGTAATTTACTAAAGCAAAGTGTGTCCCAGGTGTCGTTGGAAAATCGCCGAAAGTGTCTTGAGAAACGTTAATAAATTTAAGACGGAAATCCTTTATCTTTTTAAGCCTTTCAACTTTCTTTTTACTACGATCTGTGATTCCACCATCAAAAATAAAGAAGCTGAACGAATCTGAATCTGCTGAATTCCAAAGAATAGACGTTATCAGCACACAAGCCGGCTCTGCATATTTCTCATCAAAGGCTAGACAAATATTCATAAAGGTATCAGTTTCTTCTTGAAGGATATTCATTTGTTTTTCTATAGTACTTTCTGTTTATTGAAATAGGTGATGTCTGAGGTGATTTATCCAATTTTGGATAGTTAGGGAAAAAGATGAGTAAATCTTTTCGCAATCCAATGGTGAATAAGCAGGGCGGGCTGCTGGAGTTGGAAAATCAATACTTTTCGCTCGCAACACTTCTTTCACCCTCAACTGCTCACGATTCGAAGCGTATTCCCAAATTTTACAGGCCCAGTCATAGCGGCTGGCTTCTCCATCACTGGTCAAATGATAAACGCCAGCTCGTTGGCGTACCCAATCAACTAAAGGTTCACCAGAACAGAGCGACTGGGCTAATATCGCTGTGGTCGCCTCAGCAACGAAGCGGGCCCAAGTCGGGTTGCCAATCTGATCATCAACAACTTTGATCGTCTCATATTTCTTTGCCCATTCGAGGAACTTATTGACAAAATTGTTGCCGCGGGCAGAGTAAAGCCAGGCCAGTCGAAAAATAAGGTATGAATCCGTTGTAGCCTGAATGGCCAATTCGCCTTTCAGTTTGCTCACCCCATAGAAATTAATCGGGTTGGGTGTATCGGTCTCCACATAAGGTGTTCGCTTGGTACCGTCAAACACGAAGTCAGTCGAATAATGGATCAGTGGGATTCTGCCGGTATGGCAGATTTGCGCCAGTCGCCCGGGCCCCTCAGCATTGACTGCCATGGCTCGCTCCCGCTCGCTCTCCGCACCGTCAACGTCCGTATACGCGCTGGCGTTAATAACCAAATCCGGCTGAATTACGGATACGGTATCTTCGATCTGACTTTTATTGGTAATATCAAAAGCCGGATAGTCGACCGGTATTACCTCGCCAATCGGCATTAAAGTGCGGATCAATTCCCAGGCCAATTGGCCCTTTTCTCCGATCAATAGAATTTTCAATAGCTGCCCTCCAATGCTTTCTATGCCTTTAGCATTATAACAATCCCTCAGAATGTTTCGCAAATCTTTACAGAGCGAAAAATATTCTGATTGTCATTATTATTGACCGCATACGAGATTAATGACAAAATTAAAATCTTTTCCATGTCTTGCTTTCATATTTTATGCGTCAACGAATATTTCCCGCCACTTTTTTCAGATACCGCTTCAAACCGGGATCGCCGGCTTCATCAGCCAGCTTTATCAATTGGTCGGCGTTGATGAAGCCCATGCGAAAAGCAATCTCATCCGGCAGGCTGATCTGCAGTCCCTGACGGGTCTCAATGGCCTGAACGAAGAGGCTGGCCTGCAGCAGGCTTTCATGCGTGCCGGCATCCAGCCAGGCAACCCCGCGCCCGAGCACCTGAACGGATAGCTCCCCCTGATCCAGATACACCCGATTCAGATCGGTAATCTCCAGCTCGCCGCGGGAAGAAGGTTTCAACGCCGCAGCGTATTCACTGACCGTTGCGTGATAGAAATAGATGCCGGGTACAGCAAAATTGGATTTCGGATTTTTCGGCTTTTCTTCCAGGCTGATGGCTTTGCCGTCTGAGTCAAATTCCACCACGCCGTAGCGCTCAGGGTCGGATACCTCATAAGCGAACACAACCGCGCCTCGCTCCAACGCGGCAGCCTTGCGCAGCTTGGCAGGAAGGTCGGCGCCGTAAAAGATGTTGTCGCCCAAGACCAGACAGGCAGAATCGCCAGCCAGGAATCCCTTACCGATCAGGAAGGCCTGCGCCAGCCCTTCCGGTTTGGGTTGTTCGGCATAAGCGAAGGAAAGTCCCCATTGACTACCATCCAATAAAAGC
>CALCQT010000428.1 GCA_937894825.1 uncultured Anaerolineaceae bacterium | reverse complement strand
AGAATTCGAAAAACTGGCTTATACTTCAAATTATGAATGAGATGAATGAGCAAAAGCGTGAAACAATGGAAGACTTGATTCAAACCGCAATTTCAGCGCGGAAACGGGCTTATGTGCCTTATTCAAACTACCCTGTCGGAGCCGCTTTGTTGACAAAAAGCGGCAAAGTATATACCGGTGTGAACATTGAGAACGCTTCCTATCCGCTGACAATTTGTGCGGAGCGGACTGCGATCTTTAAAGCGGTCAGTGAAGGTGAGTTTGCGTTTGACACCATCGTGATCGCCACAAAAAACGGCGGTTCTCCCTGCGGGGCCTGTCGTCAGGTGATGAGTGAATTCGCTCCGGAGATGAAAGTGATCACGACGGATGAAAGCGGGCAGGTCATCATGAACGCCACTGTGGCGGAAATTTTACCGGGCGCTTTCGACAAAAAAAAGCTTGCATAGTGTCTTATGGAAAGATCCATCCGTGTTCAGGGACTGGTGCTCCACCATTATAACTATGGTGAAGCCGACCGCTTTGTGCGGCTGTTGACGGCCGAGCGGGGAAAAATCTCAGCGCTGGCACGGGGCGTACGCCGGATGAACTCAAGAAAGGCCGGTCATCTGGAGCCGTTTACACTGGCTTCGATTCAATTGGCCAGGGGTCTTGGGGGCGCATGGGTCATTGATCAGGTCTCCACGATTGAATCCTTCCCGCAGATTTCCGGCACGCTCGAACGGACCACCCAAGCCTCGTATGTGACGGAACTGACAGACCGCTTTGCGCTGGAAGAAGTGGAGAATCGGCCGCTTTTCCTGCTGGCTGTGGAAACGATTCGCCGCATCGCTTCAATGGAGGATCCTTTTCCGGCGCTCCGTTTTTTTGATTTACGGCTGTTGGATTTGACCGGTTTCCGCCCGGATCTACAGAATTGTGTCATCTGCCGGCGGGAAATCCAGGCGCAGAATCAATTTTTTTCGGCATCATTGGGCGGGGTCGTCTGTCCCGCCTGTTATGGCCATGAGACGGCCTGTCGACCCATTTCTGTGCGGACACTGAAATTCCTGCGTTACTATCAGAAGAACGGGTTTAAGGATTGTCTTGCCGCCGGTTGGCCCATAGACATCCGGTCGGAGAGTGAACAGCTCCTGACCAGTTTCCTGACCTTTGTACTTGAACGCAAGATCAACAGTCAGGAATTTTTGGAGAACATCCGGAAATAATTTTTGACTTTTAGCGTAAAACCCTCACATCCCTGACGGAGGATAAGGAATCGATGCGATACGGTCATTTTGACGATGCACAGTGCGAATATGTTATCACGCGCCCGGACACCCCGCTGCCGTGGGTGAATTATCTCGGTACAGACGGTTATTTTGCCCGGATCTCGAATACAGCCGGCGGCTATTCATTTTATCGGAATATGCGGTTGACATACGATCGGAATAATAATATTCCGGTTGATGCCGGCGGCCGTTACATTTACCTGCGCGACAATGGCAACGGAACCTTTTGGTCGCCCACCTGGCAGCCTGTGATGGGGGATCTGGATAATTACTCCTGCCGGCATGGCTTGGGATATACCATTATTGCTTCCGAAAAGAAAGAGATTGCGGCCCGGATCCGCTATTTTGTCCCATTAAAACAAACGTTGGAAGTTTGGGATGTTCATTTGGAAAACCTGCGGGAAACCACCGCGGAACTTTCCCTTTTCTCTGCCGTTGAATTCTGTTTGTGGGATGGCCAGGAGAATGCCACACCCATCCGGGACAGCATGGATATCGCCGAAATCGAAACCGAAGGCAGCACGATTTATCACAAGTCCGGCTATCGTGACCGGTATAACTATTTCACATTTTTGCATTGTTCGGAAGCTGTGGACGGGTTTGACACGCTGCGCGACAGTTTTCTCGGGCCGTACCGGGGCTGGCATAATCCGCGGGCGGTTGCGGAGGGCGAATCCTGCAACTCACAGGCGCATTCCGGACAGCCGATCGGTTCGCACCACCTGAAGCTGACGCTTGCTCCCGGCGAGACCAGGCGGGTAATTTTTATTCTGGGTTATCATGAAAATCCGCCGGAGAAAAAATTCAGCCAGCCGGGTTCCGGGCTGATTGATAAAACCACAGTCTATCCCGTCATTCAAAAATGGTCCGATCCTGCTGCTGTGGATGCCGCTTTTACTGAGCTGATCTGGTATTGGAGCGCCCGGTTGGGAAAGACTTATGTCAATACGCCGGACCCGCATGTCAACCGGATGGTGAACATTTGGGATGCCTATCAATGTATGACCACGTTTAATCTATCCTGTTTCACCTCCCGTCTGGGTAGCGGGATTGAATGCGGCCCGGGTTGGCAGGCGTCGAATCAGGAACTGTTGGGCGTTATACACATGGTCCCCGATCGGATCCGGCAGCAAATTTTGGTTCTGGCGGCAAGGCAGTTTGACTCCGGTGGTGTTTCCTCTCAATATCGACCGTTGAATGGCAGCAATCATGGGATCGGGTCGGATCTCAATGACAGTCCGCTGTGGCTGGTGCTGAGCGTTTCGGCGTATCTGCGTGAAACCGGCGACCTGTCGATTCTGAACGAACCGGCGCCGTATGAAAACCGGTCGGGGAGCGAACAACCGCTGCTGGATCACCTGCGGCGCGCCATTCGTTCCATACTGGATCGGATCGGTCCGCATGGATTGCCGAAGATTGGTCAGGCTGACCTGAATCCGGAATCCGTTTTGCTGGGAGCGCAATTTGTGTTGGCGGCGAATGAAATGGCGGATCTGGCTGTTTGGGTGGAAAATCCGGACGAGGCAGAGGCATACCGGCAGGAAGCATTGCGGATGGCCGCCGTTTTGGAAAGCGCCGGTTGGGATGGCGCCTGGTTCCGCCGGGCTTATGATGCAGCCGGAAATCCGGTCGGATCGCAGCTATCAGCGGAAGGCAGGATTTTTCTTGAACCGCAGGCGCTTTGCGTGATGGCGAGCATAGCGAGCGTAGCGTGCGCCGGGTTGGAGCGCGGCAAGGCGCAGGCAGCGTTGGAATCGTTGAACCTGCATTGTTCCGGTCAGCATGGAATCGCGTCTTTATGGCCGGCTTATCGGCAGTATGACGCGACGCTGTCCGGGATTTCCGCTTCCCCGCCGGGCTTTCATGAAAACGGTTCAATTTTTTGTCATTCCAACCCCTGGGCGATGATTGCCGAATCAATACTCGGGAATGGCGGACGGGCGCTGGACTATTATCTGCGTATCTGCCCATCCGCGCGGGAAGAGATCAGTGATGTCCATCGCTGTGAACCTTATGTTTATGCCCGCACCATCGCGGGTCCGGAATCGCCAACCTCCGGCGAGGGAAAGGTTTCGTGGCAAACCGGAACGGCTGCCATGAATCATGTGGCGATCACACAGTACATTCTTGGCGTGTGTCCGGAATGGAACGGCCTGCGCGTTCAACCGGTAGTTCCGCCGGATTGGCAGGAATTCTACTTTGAGCGGGCTTTCCGCGGCGTCCGGTATTTGATCAATGTCAAGCGGGTTGGACCGGGCAATACCTGCCGGCTGACCGTGGATGGGGAGCCGGTCGCGGGAACGCTTATCCCCTTGCCGGATCAGAAGACGGAGTTTGTTGAAGTGATGGCGGAAATTTCATAGGTTATCCGCCATTTGACGTCACAATCAAAGGTGATATGAGTGTCAAAAGTATGTTCGGAAAGCATAGCATTTGGGGAAGAAAAAAACTTTTACATGAGCGCTGTGTAGGGACAGCGCACCCTGGCGGGGGTGATCGCCCCTACAAGGGATACCGTCTACTACTTTTGATATCTGAATCATGAAATGCCTTGGCAACATGAACTATCAGCTACCTGCCGCTTCGCATTCGGATGATCACAAAACATAAACATACAATGATGATCCCCAGACCGATCATGAAAAGCACGAACCGGCTGTTTTTTTGGACGGGGTGGGTTCCCGTTGTTTCCGAAGGAGGCGCTTCTTGAACAGATGCCTCAACAATTGGCGGTGTTTGTGTAGGAAGGATCGTTGTGGTGATTGTGCCGGTCGGGCTTGGCAGCGGCGTTGCGGTAGGCGTGGCCGGAATGGATAATCGCCATCCGACGCTGATTACCGTATCTTCCATTAATCCATTGACAGCCAACAATCTTGAAAAATCAACCTGCCATAATTCAGCGATCTGCCAGAGCGTCTCTCCTTCCCGAACAGTGTGAATAAATTTCCCATCCGGGTTCATGGTCGGCAAAATTGTCGGGATGGCTGTCGGGATCGCCACCGTTACACCCGCCGAAGGAATGATGAGAACCTCTCCCAGGCGAAGGGAGGCGTCGGCTTTGATATGGTTCCAGCGCGCAATGTCCTCGACGGAAATTCCATATGCATTCGCGATATGCCATAACGCTTGTCCTTGCCGAACGGTATGATAGATCAGGCCGTCAGGGTCGGGCGTCGCCGTGCGAACCCCGTATATTAATTCTGCCGCGTTGAAAAAACTGCCGCCGACGGAGGACGACGTCACCGGTTCCAGCCCATGAACTTTGGCAATTTCCGGTTTGAGATAATCACATCCTGCTTTATTCGCCGGGTAAGCTGCCTGCAAAACAAAATAAATCGTCCCATCGGCTGCCTCGGCGACGCCCGCGCCGATATGGCAGTAAAGCGGATTCTCTGCCGGAATCATGTGCGGCGCATCCCCCCAACCGGCTTTCACCGCTTCCAGCGTGGTTCCGGGCGGCCCCTGCCACCAGTTTTCGGTTGCCCAGCATTCGTAAAAATTGTTATAGCCGCATGACGATATCCTGGTTTTGACATCGCCGATATGCCCGCCCATGCTGAAATAAGCCATCGTGTCGGCTGTTTCCTGCGCGCATTTCATAATATTGCTGTCAACTTTAAGCGAGCCGAGGCCGTTCGCATTACGGGACGCGTTTTCCATGGCGATCAGATCATTGGCGGTAATTTTATTCACAACTTTGGTATTTTGTTCAACACCCTGTGCAAAAACAGGTCTCATGCCATGACATTGCATGAGGAAGAATAGCAGCGGCAGGGTTACACTGATGAGAGCTGTTTTCATGGAAAACCTCGCTTGATCATTATGAATGATACCCTCATTTGCAGAAATGAAGAAAGAAACACTTTTCTGTTCCGGCACACACTGTCGAACAGCCGATAGCGCTATCTTTTTTAACAGTCACTGGCGTTCACTGGCGTTCACTGGCGTTCACGAATGTTCACAAGCAAATACAGTTAAGACAGTAAAAAATCCCGCAGTTTTTACAATAATTTAACCTGTTGCACACGAGGTTTTCAATTGCCGGGTTTATTCTATATATTGCATCACGATTAAGAAAAACCGATCAAATTTATTGTTCTGTTGGACAAGCAGACGGGATCGTGGAAGTTGCGGCGAATGAAAGTGCAGAAATTTCAGGCGGACAATTCGTCCGCTTGATTTTAGTCAAGATAATGGAGAACAAAATGAATAAGAATAAAGTGTTTTTCCTGGTTTTATTCGTTCTGGCGTCTGTGTTTGCTTTTGCGGCGTTCAATGCCGCCGGCGTTTCCGCTCAGGGTTCGCTGGATGAACTGATTGCCGCGGCGCAGGCCGAGGGCACCCTCACTACCATCGCGCTGCCCCGCGACTGGTGCAATTATGGCGCGGCCATCGATGGTTTCAAAGCCAAATATGGCATTGAAGTCAACGAACTGAACCCGGACGGCGCTTCCGCTGACGAAATTGAAGCGGTGAAAGCCAACAAAGATAACAAAGGCCCGCAGGCCCCGGATGTTCTGGATGTCGGATACTCCTTTGGCCCGCAGCTGATCGCGGAAGGTCTGGTTGAACCCTACAAAGTCTCCACTTGGGACTCCATCCCGGATGATGCCAAGCATCCTGACGGATACTGGTACGGCGATTATTACGGTATCCTGGCTTTCGAAGTCAACGCTGATTTGGTCGAGACCGTTCCCCAGGATTGGGCCGATCTGCTCAAACCCGAATTCAAGAACCAGTTTGCTCTTTCCGGCGATCCCCGTGTTTCAACCCAGGCTCAGATGAGCGTTTATGCCGCTTCTTTGTATAATGGTGGTTCCCTGGATGACGTTACCCCGGGTTTGGACTTCTTCAAACAGGTCAACGCTGCCGGCAACTTCGTGCCGTTGATTGCGAAACAAGCCACCGTCGCCAAGGGCGAAACCCCGGTTATTCTGCGCTGGGACTACAATGCGCTGGCCGATCGCGACGCGCTGGATGGCAACCCGACCATTGAAGTTGTTTACCCCGCTTCCGGAACCATCGCCGGTGTCTATATTCAGGCTATTTCCGCCTATGCGCCGCACCCGAACGCCGCGAAACTGTGGATGGAATATCTTTACAGCGACGAAGGTCAGAACATCTGGCTCTCCGGCTATTGCCACCCGATCCGCTTCGAAGACATGAAAGCGAACGGTACCCTCGATCCTGAAGTTGCTGCCAAATTGCCTTCCTTCGACGGCCCGGTTGCTTTCCCCACCCTGGATCAACTCAACGCAGCCAATGCAGCCATTGCCGAAAACTGGATGGCGGTTGTCGGTGCAGATGTTAAATAACGACAAAAGTACAAATACAACCACGAACGGGGACGCACGCAACGTGCGTCCCCATCATTCGTTTTTTAGCGATTGGATCGGGGTTGCGCCATTTTTTATTTTCACGCTTTTCTTCATTGTGCTGCCTTCTGTTGGTCTGGTTTCCCGCGCTTTTCAGGATAATGCCGGAAATTTTACACTGCAAAATTTCGCAAACCTGTTCACCCGTGAGATTCTGAGTTCCTACTGGATTTCGATCCGAATCAGTTTTACTACCGCCGTGGCAGGCGGATTGCTGGGCTTTCTGATGGCCTATGCCATTACCGTCGGAAAATTACCGGCGGGGGGTCGCTCCGTGATTCTGACTTTTTCGGGTGTCGCATCCAACTTTGCCGGCGTTCCGCTGGCTTTTGCTTTTGTCGCGACCATGGGCCGGACCGGCATGATTACGGTGCTGTTGAAAAATGTTTTCCATATCAATATCTACAATATGGGATTCAACCTGTACAGCTTTCTTGGCCTCTCATTGACCTATACCTTCTTCCAGTTTCCGCTCATGATTCTGGTCATCACACCGGCGCTGGACGGGTTGAAGACGGATTGGCGGGAAGCTGCTGAGAATCTGGGCGCTTCGCAAGGGACCTATCTGCGTAAAGTCATGCTGCCGATTCTGACGCCATCCATTCTGGGCGGGATGATTCTGCTGTTTGGCAATTCGTTCGGTGCTTATGCGACGGCCTATTCCCTGACCGGCGGTTTTCTCAACCTGATCACCATCATGGTGGGCGCGCAAATCAAAGGGGATGTCCTTTATAATCCCGGACTGGGTTATGCCCTTGCGGTTGGAATGGTCATTGTGATGCTGATTATGATGATCTTCTATTATCTTCTGCGCCAACGCAGTGAAAGGTGGCTGCGGAAATGAAACGAGGTTCCTTTTGGTCATGGCTTTGGGTTGCCATTGGCGGCCTCTATTTTTTCTTGCCATTACTGTCGACTTTTGATTTTTCTCTGCGGGCAAAAAAAGGGATTCTGACTTTTGTCGCGTACGAAAATATCTTTAAAGATCCCCAGTTCTGGAGCACAATCCGCTTTTCATTGGTTATTGCATTGTTCACGGTATTTTTCAGTATTCTGTTGGTCGTTCCGACAGTGTACTGGATCCGGCTGCGCTTGCCGCAATTGCGAATGCTGGTTGAGTTCATCTCCATGCTCTCCTACGTTATTCCGGCCATTGTGCTGGTGTTCGGCTTGATCCGGGTGTTCAGCGGGTCGCCTTTTTACCTGACAAACAGCTATTTTGGAACGTACGTGTTGCTGGTCGCGGCCTACGTCGTTTTGACGCTGCCTTTCTCTTTTCGGGCCATTGATACCGGTATGAGCGCCATCGACGTCCGTTCGCTGACTGAAGCGGCCCAAAGTCTCGGCGCCGGATGGGGGACGATTCTTTTCCGGGTCATTTTTCCGAATTTAAAGGTGGCAATCCTGAGCAGCGTTTTCCTGACGCTGGCTACAGTAATTGGCGAATATACCATGGCCAGTTTCATCATCGGGCTTAAGTCCTTCGGTCCGTACATGTCTTTGGTTGGTCAGAATAAAACCTATGAATCGTCATCCATCACGATTATCAGTTTTCTGATGACATGGGCTTTGATGATGGTGATCCAACTTTTCAACCGAACCAAAGCAAATAACGGGACACATTCCGGGGGACGCTGAGTTTTCATGCTTTTTACGCAAATGGAAAAAATATGGCATTTATAGAATTATCGAACCTATCAAAAGTTTACGGGACAACAACTGTGGTTGAAAATGTCAACCTTTCCGCCGAAAAAGGTGAATTCATCTCCTTTTTGGGACCTTCAGGCTGTGGGAAAACAACCACACTGCGCATGGTTGCGGGCTTTGAACTGCCGAATACGGGAAACATTGTTCTGGATGGTACGGATATTACCAATCTCTCTCCGCGGGACCGGAATATCGGCATGGTGTTCCAGTCCTACGCACTTTTTCCGAACATGACCATCGGCCAGAATATCGGGTTTGGTCTGCAAACCCGTAAGCTGTCCAAAACAGAAATCAAAGAAAAGGTGGCCGAGATGCTGGCGCTGGTGCATCTGGAGAGCCACATTGACAAATATCCTTATCAACTTTCTGGTGGTCAGCAGCAGCGGATCGCGCTGGCACGGGCGCTGGCCATCAATCCGGCGGTGCTGTTGCTGGATGAGCCGCTCTCGGCGCTGGATGCGAAGATCCGTGTCGAGCTGCGGCTGGAGATCCGGCGAATTCAGCAAACCATGGGAATCACGACGATTTACGTCACGCATGATCAGGAAGAGGCCATGTTGTTATCCGACCGCGTGATGGTGATGAGTCAGGGACATGTGGAGCAGATCGGCTCGCCTTCGATGATCTATAACCATCCTGCCACGGAATTTGTCGCGCAGTTTGTCGGACAGCTGAACCTGCTGCCGGTTTCAGCAGTTGATCTGGATGCTGCCACCTGCACGGTGGCTGAACAGACTGTCCATTTTGAAACGGCCGCCGGACGCGAGCCGGGGGAATCCCCTCGTCTGGCAATCCGTCCGGAAGAATTGCACATCGGGCTGCCTGCAACAGATGAGGAAGTCAACGTTCTGCGTGGCGAGATTGCCTCAGTGCTTTTCCTTGGCGCCATTGTCCGTTTACGGGTCCGTGTTAACGATGTTTTTATTACGGCGGATATTTTCAATGAGCGCGATCTGACCTTCCCCCGGACTGGCGATGAAATTGTGCTTAATTTCTCGAAACATGCCTGTTGGCTGATTTGATACAACATTCCCGGAACTGCCCTGAATCATAACCTTATGCTCCATCGCTTATCGTAAACTTCCATCCTATTCGAAATAAAAAGCGTCCTGCAATTTGCAGGACGCTTTTTGGACGTTTTGTTCAGCCTATTTGACTTCCCATTTTTCCCAGCGCTCGTAACCGGTTACGGACACCGGGATGCTCAAGCGGGGATTCATCAGCACATACGCATTATTCCAGGCCAGCGGATTGAGGATCGCCGCTTCTGTCAGCAAAATCTCTTCGCCGCGGGCATAGAGCGCGGCGCGTGCGACCGGATCGGATTCCTTGCCGGCAGCTTTAATGACTTCTTCATATTCGATATACTGCGGGTCAGAAAGATCGACGCAGCCTACAGACGGCCAGTCGATGACTTCCTGATAGCCGCCACCGGGGCAAAGGAATACATCAGCGGTGAAGTTGTTGGCGTCCATATAATCCTGTACCCAGGAGGCGCGGTAGACATTATCCAGACCTTCGCGCCGTTCAACTTTAAACACTGCCCACTCGCTGTTTTTCAGTTCAACGGTGATGCCGAGATTGGTTTCCCACATGGACTGGATCGCTTCCGCACGGAGCTTCTGGGCGTCTGTGGTGTTATAGCTGTAGGTGATTTTAATATCCGCGGGGGTGATGCCTTTTT
>CALCQT010000427.1 GCA_937894825.1 uncultured Anaerolineaceae bacterium | reverse complement strand
GGTTATGCCGATAACGCCACCCATCCGATCGGCACCGGCCCGTACAAATTCGTTGAATATATCCCGGGCCAGAAAGTCGTTCTGGAAAAGAATGAAGCCTATTCAACATTGGCCGAACGCACGCCGGACATCGATCGGGTTGAATTCATTGTCATGACTGACGAAAACGCCCGCCTGATGGGTCTGAAATCCGGCAGCCTGGATATCGCCGGCATCGGTTCCGAAAATATCGAAGCGCTTGGCGGAGAATTCAATATCCTCGAAGGTCCCCAGAACATGGTCCAGATCCTCGGTCTGAATAACCTGGTCGAACCGCTCAACGATCTGCGCGTCCGCCAGGCCATCGCCTACGCTGTTGACAAAGATGAAATCATCGACGCCGTCGCCAATGGCAGCGGCACCCGGGTGGATTCTTTCCTCAGCCCCTCCATGGCTTACTACTATAACAACAACCTGAATGTCTACGAACAGGACTTCGAAAAATCTAAAGAACTGCTCGCGGAAGCCGGTTATCCGGATGGATTTACCATCACAGTGACCATTCCTTCCAACTATCAGTTCCATGTCGATACAGGTCAGGTTCTGAAAGATCAATTGGCCAACGTCGGCATCAACCTGGAAATCCAACTGGTTGAATGGGCCCAGTGGCTGGAAGGCGTCTACACCAACCGCGACTACGAAACCACCATCATCGGACACAGCGGCAAGCTCGACCCGAATGACTTCCTCAACCGCTTTGAATCCAACTACGGCCGCAATTACTTCAACTTCTCCAACAGCGATTATGATAAACTGATTGCGGACGGCATTTCGACTTCCAAACCGGAAGAACGCAAGGTTTTCTATGATGAAGCGCAGCAGTTCCTGATCGATCAGGCCGCTTCTATCTACATCATGGACCCCAGTCTTGTCTTCGCTGTTGCCAAAAACATCGAAGGCCTGGAAATCTATCCGGTGACCTATTTCAATCTTGGCGAACTGCGGATCATCGACTAACACGTGACAAGAACTTTTCTTTACTTAGGGAAAAAACTGCTTTCGGCTTTAGCCGCGCTGGTGGTCATTTCCCTGCTGACTTTCCTTGTGTTTCAAATTCTACCGGGAAACCCGGCCCTGATCATACTTGGAGTGGATGCAGATCCACTCCAAGTAGAGGCGCTGGAACAACTGATGGGCATCGACAAGCCCATGCTTCAGCGCTATGTAGAATGGCTGGGAGGACTGGTCGGCGGGGATCTTGGTTTGTCCCTGCGGTATCGTGTACCGGTTACGGATTTAATCGCATCCGCGCTGCCGGTCACCGTTACGCTCACACTCCTATCCCTGCTCATCACCATCATTATCGTTGTGCCGGTCTCAGTTTATCTCGCGACCCATAACAACACGATCGCCGCGACCTTCCTGTCCGCGTTGACACAACTGGGCGTTTCCGTGCCTTCGTTCTGGCTGGCGATTATGCTGATTCTGGTTTTCTCTGTGATGCTGCACTGGTTTCCATCCGGAGAAGTTATTCCTTTCTCCCAAAGCGTTACCGGAGCCCTCCGCTCGCTGGTGCTGCCGGCCGTGGCCATCTCGATCGGCACTACGGCTGTCGTGATCCGCTATCTGAAAAGTACCATTCTGGATGAAATGCACATGGACTATGTCCGCACCGCCCGCAGCAAAGGGCTCAGCCGAAACACGGTCCTTTACCGTCACGTCCTGAAAAACGCACTGCTGCCCGCCATCACGATTCTCGGCATGATCACGGTGGATGTTTTGGGAGGCAGTATCATTGTGGAAAATGTGTTTAACCTGCCCGGGATCGGCCGGCTGATCACCTCCGGCGTCGGCAACCGGGATTTTCCAATGGTGCAGGCGCTGGTCTTTTATCTGGCCGCAACCGTCGTCGTAATCAACTTTTTGGTGGATCTCTTGTACACAGCGATTGATCCTCGCATCCGGCTGCCCTGAAGGAGGCGAAACCAATATGCTGAACTGGGAAACAATCAAAAAGAACAGAAATCTGACGGTAGGCGTTATTTTACTGTCGTTTCTGCTGATTATTTTGATCATCAGCCTTTTTTATACACCGTATGATCCGAATAAAATGAATACCCGCGCAAAATTTGAAACCCCTTCGCTGGCACACCCGTTGGGAACGGATAATTTTGGGCGCGATATTCTGAGCCGGGTGATGAAAGGCACGCAGATGGTGTTCCTCATCGGGCTCTGTTCAATCGCCATCGGGCTGGCAGCCGGGCTCATGTTAGGTGCGCTGGCCGGTTATTTCGGCGGATTGATTGATGAAATCATCATGCGAATCATTGACGCCATGATGGCTTTTCCGGGCGTCCTCTTCGCGCTGGTGCTGATCACCGTTTTCGGAGCGGGCAGCATGAACACAGCGCTGGCGCTTGGGATCACCTCCATTCCGCGGTTTTGCCGGATCACCCGCGCAGGCTTCATGCAGGTGAAAGAACTGGATTATGTCAAAGCGGCCCGCTCCCGGGGCGTCCCAACATTGCATCTGATGGTGCTGCATATCCTGCCCAACATTCTCTCACCATGTCGCTGGGTTTCTCTTCCGCTGTGCTGTCGGAAGCCGGCCTGAGTTACCTGGGGCTGGGTATCCAGCCGCCGGATCCGAGCCTGGGGAAAATGCTCTTTGAAGCGCAGAAATTTCTGCTGACAAAACCCTGGTATGCGTTTATTCCCGGTGTTATGATCACGCTGATCGTACTGGGGTTCAACCTGTTCGGCGACGGATTGCGGGATGTGACCGATACCCGGTCGGCGTAGATAGTAGATATATGATGGTATCTCTTTTTATTGCAGAGAACTGGGATGTGTTGTTCAAATATTTTCGTGCTTTGCACGAAAATATTTGAACAACGTTTTTAATACATTGCACCACGATAGAAAGGCTGTGATTTTTTGAAAGAATTACTGCGGATTGAGGAACTCTCTGTGGCGTTCCCCGGACAACAACAAGAGGCGAAAGCTTTGGACAGCGTCAGCTTCACCGTCGGCGAAGGCGAAATCGTCGGGTTGGTAGGAGAATCCGGCTGCGGCAAAAGCCTGACCGCCCTGACCGTCATGGGACTGCTGCCGGAAAAAGCCCGCGCCACAGGCAGCGTTCGACTGGAGGGCCGGGAATTGCTCACCCTTTCCGAAACGGAACTGTGTGACGTCCGCGGCAGCCAGGTCTCGATGATTTTTCAGGAACCCATGACCGCGCTCAACCCATTGATGCGCGTCGGCGATCAGATCGCGGAGGCCTATCGTTCCCACCACAACGCATTCGCGTCCGAAGCGCGCCAGGCAACGCTGGAGATGATGCGCAGTGTCGGCCTCTCCCGTGTAGAAGCGCTCTACGACGAATATCCCCACCGTCTTTCCGGCGGGATGAAACAGCGCATCGTCGTCGCCATGGCGCTCATCAACCGCCCTGCGCTCCTCATCGCAGATGAACCGACCACCGCACTGGACGTAACGATCCAGCTCCAGATTCTGGATCTGCTGCGCGAACTTCAGGCCAAATTTTCCACCTCCGTGCTGCTGATCACACATAATCTCGGAATCGTTCATAAGATGTGTTCGCGCGTCATCGTCATGTATGCCGGGTACATCGTTGAAGAAGGAGCCACTTCCGAGGTGCTCTCCAAACCGCTGCACCCGTATACGCGCCGGCTACTGGCCGCCATCCCCACCGTCGAGCGGCAGGGGAAAGCACTTTACAGCATCCCCGGCATTGTGGCGCCGCTGGAAGAGCGGCAAACCGGTGTCTGCCCATTCTCCCAGCGCTGTGACCGGGCCTTCGCACCCTGTTTCAGAGGTGTCCCACCGCTGCGGGAAGTAGGGGATCGGAAATTGCGCTGCTTATTGCCGGGAGGTGAGACCGATGAGCTCTCCATCATTGCTTGAACTGCAAGCCGTCAGCAAGGAATATCCGGTCGGGAAAGAAGGGCTTCTGCCCAGTCGCCAAAAGATCCGGGCCGTCGATCGGATCAGCCTGGCCATCCGACCAGGCGAGGTTTTTGGACTCGTGGGCGAGTCCGGCTGCGGAAAAACCACCGTCGGACATATCATCGCCGGTCTTTTGAAACCCACTGAGGGGAAAATCCTTTATGAGGGAATCAATACCGCCGAAATGAACGCCACCGAACAAAAAGCGATGCGGGAAGACATTCAAATCGTCTTTCAGGACCCTTACGCCTCGCTGAACCCCAAGCATAAAATCGGCTGGATTATTGAGGAACCCATCCGTATCCACACCCATCTGGACGCGGCGGAACGAAAGCGGCAGGTGGCTGCCATGCTCGAGACAGTCGGACTGGACGCCAGCTATGCGCAACGCTATCCGCACGCGCTCAGCGGCGGGCAACGCCAGCGCGTCAGCATCGCTGCAGCACTGATGCTGAATTCCAGGCTGCTGGTGGCGGACGAGGTCGTTTCGGCGCTGGATGTCTCCATTCAGGCGCAGATACTCAATCTGCTCAAAAACCTGCAAAAAGAAAAGCAGCTGACCTACCTGTTTATCTCACATGACCTGAACGTCGTGCAATACATGAGTGACCGCATCGGCGTGATGTACCTCGGCGCGCTGGTGGAATATGGGCCGGTCAACGACGTTTATAACGACCCGCGTCATCCCTACACCCGTGCACTGCTCTCGGCCATCCCGACGCTGGAGGATCGTCCGCGGGAACAGATCCGGCTCAAAGGAGAAGTGCCGAGCCTGCTCGCGCCGCCGTCCGGCTGCCCATTTCACACCCGCTGCCCGTAGGTGCAGGAAATATGCCGGCGCGTGGCGCCTGAAATGCTGAATGT
>CALCQT010000426.1 GCA_937894825.1 uncultured Anaerolineaceae bacterium | reverse complement strand
GATTTGCAGGGCGTTGCCATATTAAATGTCAATGATCTCGCGAATGCAGTAAAATCGATCATACTCCCCGGCGAGACTTTCTGGATCAAGGTTATTCAGGAAGGTAAAGAGCATAATCAAGGCGTCGGGTATATGGATGATGGTACCATGGTCGTCATTGAAAACGGGAAGACTTTCCTGAATCAGGATATTTGCGTGATTGTGACGAAAATACTGCAAACCGCTGCCGGAAGAATGATCTTCGCCCGGCAGGATAAAGAAGGCGGAGGGAATAAACGATGAGCATTCAAATATACAATACCCTGACTCGAAAAAAAGAACCGTTCGAAACGCTTGAGCCAAACAAAGTGAAAATGTATGTTTGCGGCCCGACCGTTTATAATAAAGCGCATATCGGACATGCGATGTCGGCTCTGGTTTTTGATATTATCCGCCGCTATCTGGAATATCGCGGTTATACGGTTGAATTTGCCATGAATTTCACCGATGTGGACGATAAAATCATCCGGCGGGCGAATGAAATGAATGTCGACCCGTTTGACCTGGCCGAAGGTTATATTCAGGATTTTGAAAAAAATATGGCCGAGCTGAATATACTGCCTGCCACCGTGAATCCGCGCGCTTCGCATGAAATTGACCAGATCATCGAAATGGTAGAAGGTTTGATCGAAAAAGGGTACGCTTATCCGTTGGAAGGTGATGTTTATTTTCGGGTACGGAAAGATCCCGATTACGGAAAATTATCCGGACGGAATTTGGATGACATGCTCTCCGGCGTGCGGAAGGAAGCGGACGACCGGAAGGAAGATCCGATGGATTTCGCTCTGTGGAAAGCGGCGAAACCGGGTGAACCGGCCTGGGAAAGCCCCTGGGGGCCGGGACGCCCCGGCTGGCACATTGAATGTTCTGCGATGAATTTACATCATTTTGGTGCATCCATCGATATCCATGGCGGCGGAAATGACTTGATTTTCCCGCATCATGAAAATGAAATTGCGCAGAGCGAATCGCTGACGGGAAAACAGTTTGCCCGTTATTGGGTGCATAACGGCATGCTTCAACTGCGAGGCGAAAAAATGTCGAAATCACTCGGGAATATTATCAGCATTGACGAATTCCTGACCCAGCACAGTGCGGATGCGTTTCGCTATCTAGTTCTGAATTCGGCTTACCGCAACCCGGTGCTGTTCAATGAAGAAGTCCTGTTACAGGCGGAAAAAGCGCTGGATCGCATCCGGTTTGCGTTGCGCCCGGCGAATGACGAGGCCGCAGGAGCCGCAGCGGAGACGCTGGACAATCTTGCGACGCAGATCACCCGGTCCAAGGATGGCTTCATCAATACGATGGATGATGATTTTAATTCGGCCGGGGCTTTGGCGCATGTCTTTGAACTGGTGCGGGTGATTAATCATTCTCGTGATGAAGGTGCGACGACAGAGGAATTACTGCCGGCTCAGGACCTTTTGCGGGAATTGACCACAGTGTTTGGACTGCGTCTTGAAGATGACAGTTCTGCCGGCAAAGCGCAGGCGGACCCGTTTGTGCAATTACTGGTGGATCTGCGTCTTGAGCTGCGATCACTGAAGAATTGGGCGTTGGCGGATCAGGTTCGTGATCAGTTGACCGCGTTGGGCGTGATCCTGGAAGATTCGAAAGAAGGAACAACCTGGCATTGGGGCAAGAATAACGGATGAAAGAATGGATTTCCGGCCGCAATGCGGTGTATGAAGTTCTGGTTGCCCGGCGGCGGGATGTATTTCGGCTGCTGATCGCGGATGGCGCGGAGATCCAGGGCAAACTGGCAGAGATTGTTCAATTGGCCACCCGGCGCAAACTGACGCCGCTTTTGGTCTCCCGCAAACAATTGGATGCGATCAATGAAAATCATGGCGGGGTAGCGCTGGAGACCAGCGCTTTTCCCTACGCCGCACTGACGGATATTTTTGTGCGGGCGGATGAACGGGAAGAACCGCTATTTGTCCTGTTGTTGGATGTGGTGCAGAATCCGCAGAATCTGGGGACGTTAATCCGAACTGCAGAAGCTGCCGGAATGCATGGGATCGTGATCCCGCTGGCACGTTCGGCGGGGGTCACGCCTGCGGTGGTGCAAGCTTCGGTCGGCGCGACGGAACACATGCCGGTGGTGTCGATGAATCTGGCTCAGGCCATCAGCGAACTGCATGACCGGGATGTTTGGGTGATCGGGTTGGATGGCGGCGAAGATTCACAAATGGTGAACTCTGACCGGCTGGGCGGCAAGCTGGCGATTGTGGTCGGCAGCGAAGGCGATGGGCTGCGCAAGCTGACCCGCAAACAGTGCGATGAGATCATCCGGCTTCCGATGCGGGGGAAGATCGAGTCGCTGAACGCGGCTGTGGCCGGGTCAATCGCGATTTATCTTTCGTATATCGCACACCGGCAGAAAACGTAATTGGATGATCGTCCCTGCAAACACGCTCGCATAAAAGGATTTTCTTTTCCCAATACGTATGTCTTTCGATCTGTACTGTTGATAGTTATATCATATTTGGAGATGCCTTGCCCAGCGGTCTTACCGGGTGGAAAATGATTTACAGATTCCGATGTAAAAAGGCTAAACAATATACTTCCAGCTGTTCCAATCCCGGACTTTCGATTGGAAAATGCCCCGCCCCTTCTAATAGCTTCAACTCCTTTTCACAAACCAATTTGTCAAAGAAATAACGACTTAAGGAAATGTCCGTCCAGCGGTCGTCACCGGGATGAACCAAGAGGAATGGGGCGGAAATAAATTGTTCCGGTTCTACAGTGATTTCAGGCGTCATCATGGTGCGGATAAATGAAATGGGCGCCTTGACTCCGGAAGATTTTTTGTCCTTCATCAACAGTTTGGCTAATTTCTCATTATTCGTGATCGCTTTCATGTTCACGATCATTTTCAGTGGCAGCTTGATTCCGTCGAATATTCCGCCTATCCGGCGCATGAACGGCTTTCCGATCGTTGCAACCAGTGGGCTTTTCGCAGTCCGTTTTGTGACTTCCATGTTCCTTTGGTCCAGGATACAGGTGACCAGCACACCGGCGATCCGACCGCTTTTGCAGGCTGCCTGGTATGCCAGCAAACCGCCGGCGCTCAGACCGAAAAGAAAAGTTTTTAATACGTCCTGATCTTGATAATGCTTTATGATCTCGGTTGCGCAATCAACCCAGGTTTCATAAGTGATTTTGCCGGAATATTCTGAGTATCCATAGAGCGGGAGATCCGGGCATAGAACCTCAAAACCGTTTCTTTGCAGCGGCAGCGCAATAAAGGAAAGCAGCCGGCCGTTTCCGCCAACGCCATGAAATAAAATGAGCCTGGCTTTCGGGTTTTCATGCCGGTAATGATCGATGTGGATGTTCATACCATGTATATTTAAATAATATTCATCAGGCAGATTTTGATTGGTGAGTTGGTTTGGTTCCGGCAGAAATTTTTGTGTTTCCCGCCAGGTGGGATCATCCTGATATCCTTTTGTCATTTGCAGTCCTTTTTTTATATTCGCCAGGGACCTGTCTGTAATTTTGCATTACGATATACGTATTAATGGACATATTATTTCAAATCGAACCCTTTGAGTTTTGCATTTTGTTTTATTCGCAAATGCTGCGTAAGGCAGTGCCTGTCCATTATTTCACAATAA
>CALCQT010000425.1 GCA_937894825.1 uncultured Anaerolineaceae bacterium | reverse complement strand
TGTCGCGTTCCTGTGCATCCGCTTTACGCTGCTAGCCAAAATTGAAGACGAAACCCGTGAAATTGGCGTCATGAAAGCCATTGGTCTGCGGATTTCGGACATCCGGAAAATCTACCTCTCCAAATATGCCGCGCTGGCGCTTTTTGGCTGTCTGTCCGGTTTTGCCTTATCGTTTTTGTTCAAAGGCCTTCTGCTGGAGAATATCCGGCTGCATATGGGTGAGGCGGATAATGCGTCGCTGGCGTTGTTGGTCGGAATTGCGGGGGTTGTTCTCATCTTTCTTTCCATCCTCGCCTTCGTAAACCTTGTGCTGCGGCGATTCAACAAAATCTCGCCGGCAGAGGCAATCCGGTATGGATCTGTACAGGAAAAAACAGCCGGCGCAAAACACTTCACACTAAGCCAAAACCGGTTCTTCAGCACCAATGTTTTCCTCGGTTTGAAAGATGTGCTGGGCAGGAAAAGATTGTATTTCACCATGCTGGCAGTCCTGGTCATCGCGGCCTTCATCATGCTGGTCCCGCAAAATATTTCAAATACCATGGCTTCCGAAGATTTTATGACCTATATGGGAATCGGTCTGTCCGATGTGCTCATCAGCATTCAACAGACCGACAATTTGATTGAAAAAGCCGCGGCAATGGATGATGCGTTTGCGCAGGATCCCGCCATCACCAGCTACGCGGTATTCGTCAGCAAGTCATTCGAGGTAAAAACCGGGGAAGGTTCATCAAAACGGATCAAGGTGGAACTGGGCGACCATTCTGCATTCCCCATCCAATACGACGCCGGTCACGCACCGGAATCCGAAAATGAGATCGCGCTCTCCATCATGAACGCTGATGAATTGGGGGTCGTTACTGGCGAAACCATCACATTGCTGGTGGACAATGAAGAAAAAAGCCTGGTTGTTTCCGGGATTTATTCGGACATCACAAACGGCGGGAAAACTGCCCAGGCGCGTTTCAAGGATTCCTCAACGGACATCCTTTGGGTGAAGATCCCGGTCAAATTTGCTGATAACGTTCAGGAGGAAAGCAAAATTTCTGAATACGCGGCAGCGTATCCTTATGCGAAAGTCGCCAGTATTGACGAGCATTTATCGCAAACGTTCGGGCCTACGATTTCGGCTGTGCAAAAAGTTGCCGGTGCCGCGATTGCCGTTTCTTTATTGATCAGTGGCTTGATCCTGCTGTTATTCATGAAGATGCTGGTGGCGAAGGATCGCTACGCGATCGCCGTCACAAAATCGCTGGGGTTTACGAATACGGATATCAGGCGGCAATATCTGGCCCGGGCAGGCGCCGTCATGATCATGGGCCTCGTACTGGGGACGCTGTTGGCAAATACCGCCGGTGAATCCTTCGGCGGCTTGTTGATCTCGCTGTTTGGAGCCTCTACGTTCAAGTTTACCGTCAATCCGTGGATCGCTTATGTTCTTTGCCCGTTGGGCATTGCGATCACGGTAACTGCCGCGACTTTAGCCGGTTTGTCTGGCGCCGGCAATATCCTGATTACAGAAAATATAAAGGAATAATCTGATGAAAAATATTATTACTTCTGAAAACATTGTGAAAACCTTCGTCCAGGGGTCGGAGCAGTTCCGCGCGCTGGATGGCGTCAGCGTCGGAATCGGCGCAGGTGAGTTTGTCGCGGTTATGGGTCCTTCCGGCTCCGGGAAAACCACTTTAATGTTCGCGCTCAGCGGGATGGACATCCCCAGGAGTGGAAGCGTGCGGTTTTCGCATCTGGAATTATCGGGGCTGAAGGATGATGTATTGGCTGACATCCGCAGACAGAAAATGGGGTTTGTGTTTCAACAGCCGACCATGCTCAGAAATCTGAACATACTGGATAATATCATTCTCCCTTCCATGCGCGATCATCGCCGGCAGGCACGGGCGCTCGCAAAAAAAGCACAGGAATTGATGCAAAAAACAGGGATCGCCGGCCTTGAAGGGCGGGAGATCACACAGGTGTCTGGCGGTCAGTTGCAGCGGGCCGGCATCTGTCGCGCGCTGATGAACAACCCGGAGATCATTTTTGGTGACGAACCGACTGGCGCACTCAACTCAAAGGCAGCCGATGAAATTATGGATATTTTGACTGAAATCAACGCTGAGGGAACGGCTGTAATGCTGGTCACGCATGATCCCAAAGTGGCAGTCAGAGCCGGACGGGTTTTATTTATGCGGGATGGGAAAATTGTCAGCGAGCTGCAGCTGGAGAAGTTTCGCAGAGAGGATCTGGACAGTCGGACCAAAGCCGTCAGCGATCGGATCTAAGGTTTGAAAGGAAAAGGAGGCAGTAATGGAAAAGAAGGTGCGGATATATATTGTTTGGACCTATCTGGTGTTCACCTTATTCATCGGCCTGATCGGACTGGTAATGCTGGTCTTGAATATGGAGACGTTAGGCAACATATTACAAACGGTCGCCGCGTGGACGCCCACGCTTGTTTTCCTTGTTATGTTCAAGAAAATATATCCACAGGAGGACCGGCTGCAATTTATCCGCAGACAATTCTCAGAAAAGATTGAGAATAAAACCCTGTTCACCACGATCGGGGTTATGCTTGCGATCTTTCTCGGTACGCTGCTGACAGCCATCGTCCTATACCGAAAACCCATTTCTGAGTTGATGACGCTTGCTCCGCTACCACTTTTATATATGCTTCCTGAAGTACTAATAAGCGGACCATTGGGGGAAGAATTGGGCTGGCGCGCTTTCCTTTTGACTGAGGTACAGAAAAAGTATTCTCTGCTGAAATCAGGGCTTATCGTGGGCCTGATTTGGGGTTTCTGGCACTTCCCATTATGGCTGGTGTCCGGCTATGAAGGACTGGATCTATTGCTGTATGTCCTAAGCTTTTTAGTCTCGATTGTGTGTTGTTCCATTATAATGACGCTGCTCTATAACGAGAACAAAAACTTATTGATACCGATAATTATTCACTTCCTGAACAATTATCTGCTTAATGTTTTCACTGTTGATTTAATCGAACGCCTGATAATTTTCGCGGGTTTCTACATACTCGTTACAGTCAGTTTAATGATAATAAAAAGGGATAAATTAAAGATATCCTTGAGATGAATCAAGAGGACCATTACTGCTCTTCCAGCCTTTTATACGCTGGCAGAAGAAAAGGGGAGCGGAAATGTTTCATATTTTATTTCTATTTCTGTCGGAACGTGATTCATAATGGAAGGTTTATTAAAAAAAGGGGGCTATGCCCCTTTTTTTATTTATGCTTCAGGAGATGTGGTTCCGGGTATACTTGCATTAAAATTACTTTATAATTCTTCAATAGGAATAAGGACTATTATTATGAAAGTATCACAATTTGAACAAAAAAAATGGGATCTTTCCGACCTTTATCCGGATCATAAGTCCGAATCTTTTGCCGCAGATCGGGAAAAAATTGAAGCGCTTGGAAAAGCCTTTGAGTCCTACCGGCCTCAATTAAAACCTGATATGACCATTCAGGATTTCCATTTTATTCTTGCCAAATACGAGGAAATCGTCACACTTGGACAAAATTTGGGTTCTTTTGTTGGCCTCTGGTTTTCGGAAGACACACAGAATCCGGAAGCAATCGCTAATTACGCCCAAATTGAGGCGATCACGACAGAAACCGGCAACCGGACACTGTTCTTCAACTTATGGTGGAAATCACTGAGTGGCGAAGAAGCAGCGCGATTCATTCAGGAAAGCCCGGACTATGCCTATTTCCTGGAATCCCTCCGGCTCTCAAAACCATATACGCTGGAAGAAAAATCTGAGCAAATCATCAATATCAAAAATATGACCGGCGCCAGCGCCTTAAATAATCTGTATGAGAGCCTGACCAACCGCTATCAATTCAAATTGGTGATCGACGGCGAAGAGAAAAGCCTGACCCGCGGTGAGTTAATGGTCTATGCTCGCGATGCTGACGCCGAAATCCGTAAGCAAGCCTATCAGGAGCTTTACCGGGTTTATGGGGAAGACGGGACCATCCTGGCGCAGATTTATCAGAGTATTGCGCGGGATTATGGCAACGAAAATGTCCAGCTGCGCGGTTTTTCATCACCCATCTCAGTCATGAATCTTGAGAATAATATTCCGGATTCGGTGGTAGACCTGTTGCTCGCCACCTGCCAGAAAAACAAAGACTTATTTCAAAAATATTTTACATTAAAGAAAAAAATTATTGGGCTGGACGTATTCAATCGCTACGATCTTTATGCGCCGACCATGCCCGACAAAAAACAGATCCCATATGCTGAGGCGATTGAGACCGTCAGGACGGCTTTTTCGGAGTTCGATCCGCGTTTTGCCGAACTGGCCATGTCTATTTTCGCCGCGGACCACGTCGACAGCGAAGTGCGCCACGGCAAGCGCGGCGGCGCTTTTTGCTGGACGGCGGGACCGAAACTGAAGCCCTGGGTTCTGTTAAACTATCAGGGCCGTACCGATGATGTGTCCACCATGGCACATGAGCTTGGGCACGCCGTTCATTCACTCAGCGCCGCGGAACACAACATTTTTGAACAACATGCCTGCCTGCCACTGGCCGAAACTGCATCCACCTTCGCCGAAATGGTTCTGACAGATTTCATGCTGAAAAACGAAACCGACCCCGCAATTCGCCGCAATATTCTGATGGAACAAATGGATGGCGATTATGCGACCATTCAGCGACAGGCCTATTTTGCGTTGTTTGAACGGCAAGCCCATGAAATGATCCTGAAGGGTGCGGATGTCGAAGCGCTGAATCAGGCTTATCTGGAAAACCTGCGCGATCAGTTTGGTGATGCGATCCTGGTGAACGATGAATTCAAGTGGGAATGGGTCTCAATTCCGCATATCTATGCGACACCTTTCTACGTGTACGCCTATGCATTCGGACAACTTCTCGTGCTGAGCCTCTACCGGAAATACAAGGAAGAAGGAAAGGATTTCCTGCCGAAATACTGGAAACTGATCTCAGCCGGAGGGTCGAAATCCCCGGAGACAATTTTGAAAGAGAGTGGGTTCAACTTCCATGAAGAAGCTTTCTGGCAGGGCGGATTTGACGTACTGCAGGAAAGGATTCGGTTCCTTGAAGAAGGGTTATAAACGGACCAGAAAGCTGCCACAGGTACATGAGCGTATCGAAAACGCGGTTGCTTAATCTAACCAGAAATTTTCTCTCGGTAAGGATTCCGGCAGATACTACACTCCAGTGCATTTATCTGACCGGATCCATGCTGGGAGAGGATCCTTTTTTGAACGGCACGACGGATGTCGACATGGTTTTCGTTCATCAGGGAGACAGCCCGCAATCGAGAGAGATCATCAGTGTCTCGCCTGAGATCACGTTCGATATTCATCACATCGCGCAGAGCTATTTCACCCCGCCCCGGAAACTGAGGGGCGATCCCTGGATCGGCTCGTCGTTGTGTTTTGATCCGCAGGTTCTTTATGGAAAGGGGCATTGGTTCGAATTTGTGCAGGCCTCGATCGAAGGCAGCTTTTTCCAACCTGAGAATGTCGTTCAACGCGCTTATCAATTCAGTAACCGGGCTCGAAACAGCTGGCTCCAGCTGCGTGCAGATCCAAACACGTTACGCGGCGCCTATGTGCGGCAATATATTAAGATCCTTGAGGATGCGGCCAATGCGGTCGCAAGTCTTCGTTTTCACCCGATGACCGATCGTATCTTTTTGCGGCAGTTCAACGAAATAGCAACTGCCCTCGACCATCCGGAACTGCCGGGAGAATTGTTTGGATTGATTTTAGGATCCGCCGATCCCAGTCCTTTTTTTGCATATTATTTCAATTCCTGGAAGCATTATCTGGATTATTTTGGCAGGAGCCCCTTGGTCAGGACCTATCCGCAATACGATGTAGATCGGCTGTCGTACTATACCAAACCAGTGGAAATGTTCTGGCAGGAACATCTGCCATCCGCCTTATGGATCATGCTGAAAACATGGAGCCGGGTCGCGGAAAGTCTGCAATTGGATGAAAATGAGTTCTTTCAGTCGTTTTGTTCTATTCTGGAGATCGGCCCTGAACACAAAAATCAACGCGCCAACGCGATGGAGAATTTTTTGAACACGGTTGAAAATTGTTTGATCCTTTGGGGGCATGAACAAGGACTGGATGATAAATCGGAAGTAATTCTGTAGAAAAGTATCCACATGGTTATGTGGATACTTTTTTTATCCCTGTTGAAAACCCGGATAAAATGGAAAAAATCCGTTCATCCACATTTTGTAAAATCGTAGGTCTCTTTGTCCACAGCCAGTCCACAGAAGATTTTCTTTAAGGTAACGACGATATACGCCTAAAAAAATATCTTGAAAAGCAATATCCACATTATCAACAGCCCCTATTAAGATAAATATGTTTAATTAACTCTCTAATAAATAGACATGAATTAAATCAAGCGCTTTTCTTTGCGACAGCTATTGTTTTCGGATCCTCTTATACTGTCAGAGATACAATCCAGACAAAAGATGTATCCGGTTTTAAGAAGGACCCATTGTACTGAAATACTGATAGTAACACTATCAAAAAGCGATTGGATTTTTTCCGTTATGTTCATGAACTGCACAATAGACTGTCCTTTGACTTATATGTATGTGAGTAATCACGATAGGTTCTCGTACATATCCTTGCGGGCCACTATCTTTTTAATATCCAAAATTCAGGTGGCGATAGATCGGTGATATTTCATTGGAAGAAAGCATGTCCTTTGAATAAGAAAGAATACCAATAAAAGAGAAACAACTCCTACTTAAAAGCAAAAATCCGGATTTCCGGATTTTTGCTTTTAAGTACCTTGGCAATTATTCTTTTACAGGAGCGCCAACCGGACAAACTTCTGCACAGTTGCCACATTCGATGCACAGTTCCGCATTGATTACGTGATAACCGTCTCCTTCTGTGATCGCATCGACCGGGCATTCAGCTACACATGCGCCACAATTAATACACTCATCTGCAATAATTTTATAAGCCATTTTATTCTTACTCCTCTGAAAGTAGAATTTATTTGTATGAAGGATATCACAAATAAAATGACCTGACAATATTTTTACAGAATTTGACTCATAAAATATTGTTTGATTCAATACGGTTTATTCTTGGTTTTAGTTTGGTATAAAAGAAATTCTTTTGATTATCAATAAGATATTTAATAAAAGAGCACGAGGGTATCTAAACTCATGCTCTTCTCATTTCGTTACGTTTTTATTCTGCTTTGATTTTTATTGAAATTAATTTACCTGCGTCCGTATTAAATCGAGGATCGCGAACCGGAATCTTAAGAACATTTTCAAATCCGGACACAACTTCACCAAATACAGTGTGCTTTCCATCCAACCAGGGTGTAGCTACATGTGTAATAAAAAATTGTGAGCCGTTGGTGTTCGGGCCGGCGTTTGCCATTGAAAGAATTCCGGGTTTGGAATGTTTCAGCTCTTTATGAAACTCATCTTTGAATTTGTAGCCAGGTCCGCCCGTACCGCTGCCAGTGGGATCGCCGCCTTGTGCCATGAAATCCGGGATAACCCGATGGAAGGTTGTGCCATCATAAAAGCCTTCATTTGCAAGGAAAACAAAATTATTGACGGTGTTGGGAACTTCAGCCGCGAATAGTT